>JBDTMO010000506.1:0-4489 GCA_039934235.1 bacterium
CAACTTCACAGTATACTTCGCTGGATCATTTTACTTGTGCTGATCCTTGCCATTCTCCTCCAGAGCGGTAAGGGCAGCGGCCTGGCGGCCAGCTTTGGCGGCGTGAGCAGCTCGGCAGATTCGCTGCTCGGTACGCGTCAGGCGGGAAATCTGCTCACCAAGACGAGTTGGTGGGGCGGAGCGATCTTCCTCTTCCTCGCCTTCGTGCTGTCGCTATCGTCATCGAGGCAGCGCGCTCCGAAGTCAGTCCTCGATGAGGCGTTCACGCAGCAGCCGGCTCCGGCGAGCGTGCCTGCGCCCGCGGCGGGCAGCACCGCCCCGACAAATGCTGGCGGTGTGAATCTCACGCCCGTTGCCCCGACGACTGCTCCGGCCACCACCCCCGCAGGCGCCGCTCCAGCGACGCCCGCGCCAAAGAAGCCATAGCGAAGTGATCGCGCGAGTTTCTGCGCCGGGGTTCCTCCTCCTCGAGGACGGAACCCTGTTTCGTGGTGTGCTCCATGGAGCGCCTGTCGCCACCGTCGCCGAAGTGGTGTTCACGACAAACATGAGCGGATACCAGGAGGTCTTTACCGACCCTTCGTACCGCAGCCAGATCGTCGTGATGACCGCTCCGATGATTGGCAACTACGGCGTGAATCCCGCCGATCCTGAGTCGGGCTCAGCACAGATAGCGGGAGTGGTGTGCCGAGAGCTTTCGCGAAGTTACTCGAACTGGCGTGCCGACGGTGATCTGGCGAGCTATCTGGCGGCAGCGCAAATACCTATTCTGGAAGGCGTTGACACACGGAAGCTCACTCGCCACTTGAGGACAGCTGGTGTCATGCGCGGCGTGATCGCGGGCGGCGACGAACCGACGGCCGAGGTGCTGGCAGCGCTCGAGGCGTGCCCGTCCATGGAGGGCCTCGACCTCGCTTCGCGTGTCACGACGAAAGAGCAATACGAGTGGGGCAACCCAGAGGCGCCGCACCATATCGTCGCGTACGACTACGGCATCAAGCGCAATATCCTGCGGCTATTTGATGAGGCTGGTTGTCGAGTGACTGTCGTGCCTGCGCAGACCCCAGCTGGGGCGGTAATGGAGATGGCGCCCAATGGGGTGTTTCTCGCGAACGGTCCGGGTGACCCGGACGCGGTCTCATACGCTCCAGATACCATTCGCGCCTTGGCCGATCGTGAGATGCCGATCTTCGGTATCTGCTTGGGGCATCAGTTGTTGGGGCTTACCTTTGGCGCCAAAACTGTGAAGATGCCCTACGGTCACCGCGGCGGAAACCATCCCGTGCGCGAGCTCGAATCGGGGCACATTTTAATTACGTCGCAAAATCACGGGTTCGCGGTGCAGGGCACCGAGGAATCCATTCCCGGGGCCCCTGCGCTCGAAGTCACCCACGTGAACTTGAACGATGGAACGGTGGAGGGACTTCGGCATCGAGAACTGCCGATCTTCGCTGTCCAGTACCATCCGGAGGCGGCCCCGGGGCCCCACGATGCCCGCCCCCTCTTTGGGCAGTTCATGGAAACTGTACGCAAGTCGCGTGGCTAGAGCGCTTTAAGCTCTTGACACACAAGAGTTAACGCGGATAAGTTCGATCAGCTTGCACCCCCTCCGCTGCCCCGCTCAGAGGCACCCTCATGACGAAAGCTGATCTGGTCGAGCGTGTAACCGCCCAGATTTCCCGTACCGCCGGTCCGATGATTTCGAAAAAGGACTGCGCGCGCGTGGTTGATTCGTTTCTGGACGCCATCAAGGAGGCGCTCCAGGAGCAGAAGAACATTGAAGTGCGTGGATTCGGCACGTTCAAGATCCGTCACCGGAAAACGAGGATGGCTCGCAACCCGCGCACTGGATCGCCCGTGGAAGTATCCGCACGGCCAGTACCTGTCTTCAAGCCGAGCAAGGAGCTGCGCGCGATGGTCGCGAACATTTCCATCGAGGAGCTCGAGCACGAGAGCGAATACGAAGAGACAGACGTGTAACCGCTTCTCTAATCGACGTTTGAGCCCCGGCCTCGCGCTGGGGCTTTGCGTTTCGGGAACTTCCCTCCGCGAGCGCGGTTCTGTAGCATGTACCTATGAACGTCACCGTTCTTCTCTTCGCGTCGTACGCCGACGCGCTCGGCGCACCCAGCCTTTCCGTCGACCTTCCGGTTGACGCGACGGTCGCCGACGTGCTCGCGGAAATTTCGCGGCTACCAGGCTCGGAATTGCTACCAGCGTCGCCGCTCGTGGCGGTGAATCAACGTTACGCTGCGACGTCTGCGCGCGTGGCCGCTGGAGATGAACTCGCGCTGATCCCGCCGGTGGCTGGCGGATGACATCAGCAGGCCGCCTCACGCGCGAGCCAATCGACGTTGCGGGCCTGGTTCGAGAGGTCGGAAAACCCGCGCACGGCGCGATTCTGCTGTTCCTCGGCGTAGTGCGCGAGGTCAACGACGGCCGCGACGTAACTGGCATCGAGTACTCAGCTTACGAGTCTATGGCTGCGTCCGAGTTGCAGGCCATTGCACGCGAGGCCGCGGTGCGATTCGTCTCGAGCGACGTCGTGATCGTGCACCGCCTTGGAGAGCTCTCGCTGGAGGAGGTGAGCGTCGGCATTGCGGTGGCCGATGCGCATCGTGACGAGGCGTACCAGCTTTCCCGCTGGACCATCGAAGAGCTCAAGCGACGCGTGCCCATCTGGAAGCGCGAGCACTACGTGGACGGCACGCGCGAGTGGGTTGATCCTGAAGGACGGGCGTCAGCGAGTGTGCAATCATGAGCGCGCTGCTCGACCAGTTCGGCCGCACGATCGAGTACCTGCGCATTTCCGTTACTGATCGCTGCAACTTCCGCTGTCGCTACTGCATGCCGCTTGAAGGCCTTCCGTGGCTGCCGAAGTCCGACATCCTGAGCTACGAGGAAATCCGCGAAGTCGTGACGCAGTTGGCGCCGATGGGCTTGCGACGAATTCGAATTACAGGTGGCGAACCCACGATTCGACCGCAGCTCGAGACGCTGGTGCGATTCATTCGCGATGTGTCCGGTGTCGAAGACATCGCACTGTCGACGAATGGCGTGAAGTTGCCTCAGCTTGCGCAGTCACTCGCAGACGCTGGCCTGGATCGAGTCAACATTTCTGCCGACAGTCTTCAGCAGGATCGCATCGTCGCGATTGCGAGGCGCGACCTTGGCTTCGAGCCGGTGGCTGCGGCGAAAGCGGCTCAGGCCGCGGGCCTGGGGCCAATCAAGCTCAACGTCGTCGTGATGCGCGGTGTGAACGACGACGAAGTCGTGGACTTCGCGCGATTGACGCTCGACAACCCGTGGCACGTACGCTTCATCGAACTCATGCCCGTAGGTTCTCTCGAGCCGATGACCGAAGAAATGGTCGTCCCGAGTGATGAAGTCCTGTCGCGCATTCAAGATGCGCTGGGACCGTTGAGCGAAGGTGGTGGCCCAGCACGTGGCAATGGCCCTGCGGCGTACTACACGCTGAGCGGCGCGGCGGGTAGCATCGGCGTCATCACACCGATGACCCACACGTACTGTGGAAGTTGCAATCGTGTGCGTCTCACCGCCGATGGACGCCTGCGCACGTGCTTGTTCGGCGATCACGAAGTCGACCTGCGCACGCCGCTTCGCGCTGCTGAGCCGCTCGCTCCATTCGTGCGGCAAGCGCTCGCCGAGAAACCCGAGGCCCACGCGCTGCTCTCGCGACGGGTTGGCGGATTGCGCGCACTCTCGCAGGTCGGAGGGTAGCGTCACTCCGCGAGCACGATAGTTTTCGTGCTGTCACCCTGCGTGTCGCGACGGAACCGATTTTCGCTGGACGAGCCGGTTCTTCGCCGCGATCAGGACGACAAACCACCCTTCAGACATTCGTACTCATGGTCAATAAGATCACTGTTGTCGGCGCCGGAAACGTTGGCGCGACGACCGCGCAGCGCGTTGCGGAAAAGGAGTTGGCCCGCACCGTCGTCATGGTTGACGTCGCCGAGGGAATTCCGCAGGGCAAGGGGCTCGATCAGTGGCAGAGCGCGCCCATCGAAGGCTTCGACTCGCGGCTCATCGGCACAAACGGCTACGACGAGACAACGGACTCCGACATCGTCATCATCACGGCCGGCATCGCTCGCAAGCCTGGTATGTCGCGCGATGACTTGCTCAACACAAACGCAGGCATCGTCAAGTCGGTGTCTGAGCAGATCGCCAAGTCATCACCGAACGCGATCCTCATCATCGTCAGCAACCCGCTCGACGTGATGTGCTATGTCGCGAAGGAGGCGAGCGGTTTTCCTCGCAATCGTGTCATCGGCATGGCGGGCGTGCTCGACACGGCGCGCTACCGCGCGTTCCTCGCCGAAGCGCTCGACGTCTCGGTTCGCGACATTCAGGCAATGGTACTCGGCGGGCATGGCGATACGATGGTGCCGCTGATCTCCTACACGAGCGTGAGCGGCATTCCGATTACGCAGCTGATGGACAAGGCGACGCTCGACGCGATCGT
>JBDTMO010000507.1:0-4488 GCA_039934235.1 bacterium
GCTTGTTGTGTCCGTCGCCGGCACCCAGGTTCTCAGGCGTCGCACCAGCGTCGGCCGCGCGGCGACGCGCCTCGAGCGCGGTTGATTGCAGGCTGCGGAAAACCGCGAGCTCGCGTGCAGTCGGCGTGGCGGACGCAGCGGCTTTCGCTGCGGTCGCGACGCTCGGCGCTGCGACGGACGGCGGAGTCGGCGCTGGCGCCGGAGTCTTGATCGCAGCGACGGGATTTTGCGGCTGGGTAGCAGGTTGCGTCGCGATTGTCGGAGGCAGGTCAGGAATTGCCGCGGTACCGTCGGTGCGCCGACGCGACCACGACAACGCTGCCCATCCCAACGCGACGACCAGTACTGCACCAACGCCCGTTCCCGCGAGGCGATTCCGTCGTCGGCGAAGCTTGATTTCCTCCGTATTCGCCATCGCCTTGGCGACCGTCGCGCGCAGTGACGTCGTGCGAATCGGATCATTGACGTCGATCAATCGCGTGCGCACGTCACTCAAATCGGCCGCCATGTCCACCGCACTGTGGTAGCGGAGCGGCACCTCCTTCTCCAGCGCCTTGGCGACGATCGTGTTCAGTGCCCGCGTGACGACCGCATTCCTTTCCGGCGAAAGCCCCGTTGCCGACAACTTGATATCGGGCGTCGGCGCACTGACGATCTTGTACATCACCGTCTGGAGCGATTCGCCTCGAAACGCTTGCACGCCCGTGAGCAGCTCATACATCACCGCACCCACGGCGAAGAGATCGCTGGCCGGAGAGATCTCGCCGCCGGTGATTTGCTCCGGGCACATGTACGCCGGGGTGCCCACCATCACGCCCGTGCGCGTCATGTTCGACGAGTTCAAGTGCGCAATGCCGAAGTCCATCACACGCGCGCGACCATCTTCGTCGATGCGAATGTTGGCGGGCTTGATGTCGCGGTGGACGATGCCGCGCTTGTGCGCGTACGACAGGCCATTCAACACGTCGATGAGGACGTCGAGCTTCTCGATGAGCGTCATCGGGCTCTTGTTCGCGATCAGCTCGTTGAGGTCGGAGCCTTCGACGAACTCCATCGCGATGAACGGGTGTCCGTCCACCTCGCCGAAGTCGTAGATCGTGATGACGTTGGGATGCTGCAACGAACCGGCGGACTGCGCTTCGCGGAGAAACCGGCTGCGAAGGTCGGCGTCGCGCGCGAGCGAATCGCTCATCACCTTGATCGCGACGGCGCGATTCAGCACAGGGTCCAACGCCCGATACACGACGCCCATTGCGCCTTCGCCTATCTGGCCCAGGATCTTGTATTTGCCGATTTCGGCGAGGTCGCTTTTATCCATAGGGACGTTCAGATTGGCCTTGTCATCCCGCAGAAGCGAAGCGACTGTCGGGATCTACTATCCCCTGCGCCGGGCGAACCACACTGCAAGGGGCGGGAGATCCCGACACTCGCTCGCTACGCTTGCTCCTGCGGGATGACACCACGCGGTACGGCTGGCAGGAGGACTCAGCGAAGTGATATATCCTCTCGTCTCTGTGACGGCAATGACGCGCGACGAACGCCTTCCTCACCGGGAGAGGTCCTGGGCGAGTTCGCTGCGATTCGTGAAGACAATGTCCGGTGCCACACGCTGGTCGAAACGCACGAGCTCAGCACGCGAGTCCACTGAGAAAACGAACACGCGAAGCCCCTGCTGATGCGCCTCATTGGTCAACGCGCGCGTTGTCGTCATCGCATGGCTGCCCAGATATCCGCGTGTCGCACGCAGTATGTCGCCGAGTTCGCCGACGGGAACGTGGTCGACGATGTGAACGTGAAAGCAACCGAGTGCGTCCGGCGTCCGCGCGAGCGCACTCCACGGCCGGTCGTAGTCGTTCACGAAGCATCGCACGCGGTCCGCCTGACGGAACGACGGCTTGCCGGCGATAGCGCCCACCGTCGAAATCGCGCGCCACGGCAGTGAGGATGCAAGCAGCGGCGCAGCCAACCGCGCGGCCGCGCTCATCACCGGCTTGCCCACCAGCGAGACGTAGCTGAACCCGAGACAGAGGCGCGGCGACAACTCGTGAACGCGCTTCAGGATCTCTGGCGTCCACGAGATGACAATGACTCGGTCTCCAATCCCAAACCGGTCGATCATTTCCACGTAGCGCTCGATGAGACCGAAATCCTTGAGATCGAGCACAAGCGTTTGTGTCGTCCGCGAACGGGAGAACACGCCGAGGAATGCCTCGAGTGTCGCGACGGTTTCGTTCGGCGATGCCTTGAAGTGGATGGGTCCCTGCGAAGACAGCCGATAGTCCGCGACGAGCCCGATCGCCTGCGTTTGCGTTTCGAGGAGCGCGTCGTGGTAGACGAGAATCTCCCCGTCGGCAGTATGGCGCGTGTCTACTTCGAGGAACGGAAAGTTCGATTCCAGCGCGGCGCGAAGTCCGCTGAGCGAACTCTCCGCGCCGGCAAAACCGCGCAAGCGATGACTGAGCAACTTCGCGCCGAGCGTGTCGGTAGTTGCCGCCAGGGCAGGTGTGGGAATCGGTCGCTCTACTTGAGGTGAGGAAGCACTTCCTTGTACAGAAACATCGCAACTGGCATCGCAGATGTCAGCGCGAACCGGATAGCGATGCCTACCTCAACGGGCCATTCTGGCGCCTTGCTCGCCTGGTCAAACTGCTCCCGCAGGAGCTTCAACTGCATTTCGACGCGCTCCATGTCGCTCTTGTCCGGACGCTCGAGCTTGAGAATCGCGATGAGCTCGTCGTGAATCCTGTCGAACGGTGCGGACAAAGCTTCGAGGTAGCGATGCTTGGCGCGCTTGAGTGACCGGTGCACGGCCCCGACGGGCAAGAGAAATGCCGTCGACGTCAGGGGCAGCATCAGCGCGATGAGCAGGTAGTCGTGCGCGGAGGGCGGCGCCCCTTCCTTCATGTAGGCGAGTGCCGTCATGAGCGTGAAGGGCAGCGACAGGTACGCCAGCGCCAGCGCGGCGTTAGACAGCTTGGCGAAGCCGGCGACTTCATCCGCTGCGAGCGGCCGGAACACCAGGTAGTCGCGCCGCGTTAGAAGCCGTCGTGTCGACGTGTGCAGCACACCGACGAGATTGGCGACCTTCGCGAGAATCAGCGGCAGGAGTCCATAGCCGAACACCACCCACAATCGCGTGAGCGCCCACGATGCTGGCGCCACACGCGGTTCGACATCCCACTTGGGGATCGCGATTGGCTGCTGCAGCTCCATCACCCAGGGTGCCGTCGTGTTGGCCAGTGGTCCGGCCGAATATCTCACGTGCACCTTGTTCGACCCATACGGTGCCGCGCCGGTGAAGGGCACGCGGTCGTACGTGCAGGTATACCAGTTCCAGCCGACCATCACGATTGCCGCCACGACGGCAATGCGGTTCACCCACTTCCATCCGTCGGTTCCGGCGAGGCTCGCCGCGAGGTCGCGAACGATGGCGTCACAGTCCTGCTCGACTGTCTGCAACGACGCCTTCTCGATGAGCTGCGGAATGCCCTGCAGGTAGTCGCGCAGTCGGCTGCTGGCATACTTGAGGAGCAACAGCGTGAGCGGCAGGAACACGAAGAACGGCCAGACCATGGGGTCGCCGAGGAAGCTCATGCCGATCACTTCCCGTCCGGCGCCGCATTCGGGGCAGGCGCGCGTGACACTCCCAAGGCCAAAGCGATGCTCGGCTATCGTCGCCGCTGAGAAAAGCGCGAAGGGAACAATGATGAGCAGCGCGAGCGACACGATCTGCGCGCGGGTCTCGAATCCGATCCGCGTGATGAACCACCGAAGGACGCGGCTACTCGAGAAGATCTGCGTGTCCGTAAATGCCAGACGCGTCGATATGTTGCAGGCGGCCGCCGCGGCTTCGTCTTCTGTCGGCATGCTCGGCCTCCCTCTCTTGTGATGGCGATGGCGCCCTATCATATCCGTCGGGTGGTCCGCTCGCCACCGAACCAAAAGGGAACGATTCCTGTGCCCCGAAACTTATGACTCGCATGCCAATGAAATCGTGCGCCGGACGCCGCCTTGCTGCGGCACTTTACTTCGCGCTGCTATTCAGCATTCCCGCATATGCCGCGGCGCAAGGTTACCCGTTTAGCCAACGCGCCACCATCACGCAGCATATCGCGCTCACGACTGTTTCCGTGACATACGGCCGGCCGGTTGCGCGCGGCAGGGAGCTTTTCGGAAAGCTCGTTCCGTGGGACAGCATCTGGCATCCCGGCGCCGATTCGGCTACCCGCGTCACGATTAGCCATGACGTCGTCGTGGAAGGCCACCCGCTCAAGGCCGGCCAATATTCGCTCTGGCTCCTTCCGCGAGAGCAGGGGCCGTGGACCGTCATCTTCAGCCACGCGACGCGCGTGAACCACACGCCGTATCCCGGCTCGTCGCACGACGTGCTCAGGGTGGACGTCACGCCGGAAGCCGTATCGCACGTCGAGACCATGACAATCGATTTTCCGCTCGTGCTCCGTGAGAACGCGGTGATGCGCATCTACT
>JBDTMO010000508.1:0-4486 GCA_039934235.1 bacterium
GATGGCTGCCATCGTTGGTGGCGCCGTCCTGCTTACGCTCGCGATCGTCGTGGCGCCCGCGTTCGGCGGTCTCCGCAGCGAACTCCCGGCGGGACGTGCCGAGCGCCTCGCGATGGAAATCGCCGCCTATTCCACTATCGCACTTGTGCTCGGAGTGGCAATTGCCTTCTGGGGCGCTGGACACTTTTCCCGTGGAATGACCGCGCTCACACAGCAAACGCAACGCGTGGCGAAAGGTCGGCTGCGTCAAGAGTTGAACTTCGAGAGTGACGACGAAGTCGGCCTGCTCGCCAATTCGTTCCGGGAAATGACACATGGCCTTCGGACGCTCGTCACGGAACTCGACACGAGCGCGTCGGATGTCGCGGCAACGGCCGAGCAGCTCGCCGCCAGCGCACAGCAGATGAACGCGTCCACCCATCAGGTATCCAGCGCGGCGGGCGCGATTGCTGATGCGGCGGCGGCGCAGACCCGAGGCGTCAACAATGCCTCCGACGTGTCCAGCCGGGTGGCGAGTCGCGCCGTGGCCGTCGCCAGCCACGCCGAACAAGCGAGAAACGCGGCCGACGTCGCGCAGAGAACGACACGGCGTGGAACCGTCGCTGCTGGCGAAGCACTCCAGGCGATGGCGGAGATCAGCGCGGTCACCGCCGCTGCGGTGCCCGCCGTCGTGGAGCTTGGCGAAAAATCCCAGCGCATCGGCAAGATCACCGACGTCATCGGCTCCATTGCACGCCAAACCAACCTGCTCGCCCTGAACGCTGCGATCGAAGCGTCTCGCGCGGGTGAGCACGGCAAGGGGTTCGCCGTCGTCGCGGACGAAGTACGCAAGCTCGCCGCAGAAAGCGCCCGCGCGCTCGACCAGATTCGTCGTCTCGCGGCCGAGATTCGCTCGAGCGCCGTGCGCACCGAAGAGCAGATTCTTCAGGCCAGCGATCGCGTCACCGCTGGGGAAGCGGTCATTCGCGCGTCCGCCGAAGCGCTCACGCAGATCGATAAGGAAATCGTCAGCGCGCGCGCGGCCGTCGATCGCATCGTGGACGCCGCCGAAGCACAGCGCGGCGAGGCGGAATCACTGGCGCGCGAAATCGAGGCACTCGCCACAGCTGCCGAGACCAACGCAGCCACCGCACAGGAAGTGAGCGCCGTCGCATCGGAGCAGACCTCGGCCATGTCTGGCGTTGCGTCATCCAGCCAACTCCTGGCCGAAGTCGCCGAACGACTCAAGTCTTCCTTGAGCCGGTTCGAGATCTGAGTAACCCGCTCGCGCTCCTGCCGCTCGCCCTCGCGGCGGGTGGTGGACACATCGCCGCTGCAGGTGCGCCGCCGGAAGACGACTTCGAAACGCAGCAGTTGATCGCGGCGGGACTCACACTATTGCAACGCAGCGCTCCGCTCGTTCGCGCGCTCTCCGGGCGTCGGTCGGCGTTCCTGCTGCCCACGTCGCCAGCATTCATCACCGCGCTCGCCGCGAGTGAAGGGCGCGGTGCGGTGCTGATCAACCCACTCGCCGCCCCAGCGGAAATCGCCTTTCAGTGTTCCGACGCGAACGTCGGAGCGATCTTCACGACCAGCGCCTTTGCTGCCAGAGTGCCGAAGGACCTGCCTATGGTCCTTCTCGACGAGTCGCCGCGCCGGGCGCGCGTCATTGCCGACGGTCGCACGCAGGACGTGGATCTGGGCTCGCATCACGGCCTGTCGCTCGAAGGCGAGACGAATGCGACCGGGCGCGACGAAGAAGTCGCAGTCGTCTACACCTCGGCAATGCGCGGCACACCACTTGGCGCCGCCGTCACGCACCGCAACCTGCTGAGTAACGCCCGGTCGACCATTCAGGCGCTCGAGATGACCGCGAGCGAGCATGCGCTTGCCGTGCTTCCATTTGCGCACCTGTTTGGCCTGACGGTAACCGCCACGGCGCCGCTGCTGCTTGGCGCGCGTGTGACCACGATGGAGCGATTCAGTCCCACCAAGGCCGTGGAACTGATTGCGAATGGTGTCACGCTCCTGACAGGAGTTCCCGCGGTGTACCACGCGTTGCTCACAGTGATCACCAAGCGGGGCGTGAACCTGCGCGACAGCGCACTTCGTCTGAGCATCTGCGGTGGTGCAATGCTGCCGCGCGAGCTGCAGGACAGGTGGGCAGACGTCACCGGGCACGAGCTGCGCGAAGGCTACGGACTCACCGAAGCGGGCCCTGTGTGTCTCGTAAACCATCCGGATAGGCCAAACGTGCGCGGCAGCATGGGCACCGCGCTGCCGGGAGTAGAAATCGGCATTTTCCCCGCGGCGCACTACGGCGACGGCGCGACGGGAACCGAGCCGGACGTCGCACAGCTTGCCGACGGAACGCCCGGCGAAATCTGCATTCGCGGCGACAACGTTTTTATGGGCTACCTCAACGGCAAGGACGGCCTTCCGCATCGCGGCGAATGGCTCTGCACCGGAGACGAAGGCGTGCGTGCCTCGGACGGGTCCGTTTCCTTTCTCGGATTGCTCAAGCCGATGTTCACGCGCAACGGTTTTAACGTGTATCCGCGTGAGCTCGAACAAGTCGTCGGCGCGATGCCCGGCGTGACGAAGGCCGAAGTACGGCCGCTCCCAGACCCGTTCAAGGAGAACGACATTCTGCTACGCGTGAGCGGGTCGGTTTCTGAAGACGCTGTGAAAAACTGGTGCGCAGAAAGGCTCAGCGCCTACAAGCAGCCGAGCGTCGTGGAACTGTTTTAGGCGATCCGCGCGTGTGAGGCGACGTACGACGGTGCGCGCGGCACCAATGTGACTCGGCCTCCCTCCACCGCCGAGACCATGGCCGCGACGATTTTCGGGTCGAACTGCGTGCCACTGCAGCGCACCAACTCGGCCACCGATGCCTCGATGCTCATTCCGTCCGGGCGATACGGGCGATCGCTCGTCATCGCGTCGAACGAGTCCGCCACTGCCGCAATGCGCGCCTCGAACGGAATCTGTTCTTTCTCCAGGCGGTCAGGCACACCTCGTCCGTCGTAACGCTCGTGATGCGAGCGAACGATGTTCAGCGCGACCGGCGTTTCTCCAAGCAGCGGCGCAAGAATGCGCCAACCGACCACCGGGTGCGTCATGATGTGCTCATACTCGGCGTCCGTCAGCTTGCCCGGCTTGTTGAGCACGTCTTCGCGTACGCCGATCTTTCCGATGTCGTGCACATGGCCGCCGAGCTCGATTTGCCGAAGCATGTCGCCTTCGAGCCCCAGTTCGCGCGCGATGACCATCGAATAGTGGCTCACGCGAATCGAGTGGCCGCGCGTGTACGGGTCCTTCACTTCGAGCGCTTCGGCGAGGGATTGAATACTCGCCAGGAACAACTCTTCGAGCCGGCGCGCCTGAACCGCGACCTTCTCCTGTAGGCTTTCCTGGTAGCCGCGGTTCTCGACCACCAGGCGCCGCTTCTCGAGCGCCTGCGCGACGCGCGCACGGACTTCCTCGAGGTGAAACGGCTTCGTCAGGTAGTCCATTGCACCAATCGCGAGACAGCTCACCGCAACCTCGACGTCTGCGACGGCAGTGATCATCACGACAGCGGTGTCGGGCCAGCGGCCGCGAACCCGGCGGAGCAGTTCGAGCCCGTCCATCTTCGGCATCCGGAGGTCGCTCATCACAAGCGTGACCGTCTGGCGCTCCAGATGCGCCAACGCCTCTTCGCCATTCCCCGCCTCGAGGCAGGTAAAGCCGTCGTTGCGCATGAGGTGCACAAGTACCTGGCGCAGGCGCGGCTCGTCGTCGACGATGAGGCAATACTGCGCTGTGTTGTCGTCTTCTGGCATTGCAGTGATGGAACCGTTAGCCCTCTCGAAGCGATGCGGCAGCTTCCTCGCCGCCTTTCGCCCCGCCCACTAACTTGCGCGACATGACTCGACTCGGAGTAGTATCGGCATGACGCGCGTATTCGAAGACGACCTCTTAGCGGGCTTTGCAACGCGTGCCATCCACGCCGGCCAACGTCCCGAACCCCTGGCCGGCGCAATCATGACGCCGGTGTACCTCACGTCGACCTACGTCCAGGATGCCCTGGGCCAGAATAAGGGCTATGAGTACGCCCGTGGCAAGAACCCCACGCGCGAGGCGCTGGAGCGCAACGTAGCCGCGCTGGAGGGCGGTCGCCACGGCTTTGCCTTCAGCTCGGGTATGGGGTGCGTCGACTCCATCATGAAGCTCTTCAAGGCCGGCGACCACATCGTCTGCGGCGAAAATCTCTACGGCGGCGTCTTTCGCCTGTTCGACAAATTGCTCGGTAATTTTGGCCTGACCTTCTCGTGGGTGGACACCCGCGACCCCCAGCGTATCGCCGATGCCATGACGCCTGCCACACGACTTGTCTTCGTGGAGACGCCGACCAATCCGCTCATGCGCATCTGCGACCTCCGCGCAGCGGCCGACATTGCACATGCGAATGACGCCCTGCTCCTCGTGGACAACACCTTTGCGTCGCCATTCTTTCAGCGGCCGT
>JBDTMO010000509.1:0-4485 GCA_039934235.1 bacterium
TCGCTTCGCTCGCTCAGGATGACAACAAGTCGCTTCGCTCGCTCAGGATGACAACAAGTCGCCTCGTTCGCTCAGGGATGACAACAATTCGCGTCGCTCGCTCAGGATGACAACTTGCGTCGAGCAGCCCAAAGCACGGCACTACGGTCGCGAACGAGAGCTGGGACCCGCGACCACGGAAGCGTTCGCCCGAACGAGCGAACGGGGTGAGCGAGATGCTGCGCAACCGGCGTCTCATGAACGAAGAGGCCACCCGTGCGCAGAACGCGCGCAATCTCGCCGAGCGCAGTTCGCGAACCATCCGTACCGCCGCTCACGTGATAGCAGGTGCCGAAGTCGATCACGAGATCAAAGCTGTCACAATCGAACGGTAATTCGCGGACATCCGCCTCGAGCACACGAGCGTCTATTCGTCTATCGAACACGTGCCGTTGTGCCGCTGCCACGAGCGCGTCGTCAATGTCCACACCAATCAATGCTGACGGCGCGAGACGCTCGGCCAATACCGGCAGGGCAATCCCACGACCACAACCGATCTCGAGCACGCGCCCGCCGCGCGGAAGTTGCAAAGCACGAATGAGCAATGGGATTTCGATGCTTTCTTGCAGACCGTTGCGCGCCTCCACATTTCCGAACGCGACATACTCGCCCGGCGGGCGTGTCCGAGACAACGGTGGCGTCGACACCACTGGCTTTGCACGCTGCTTGACGGGAGGTTCGAAAAGATCGAGCGACATGAGTGCTCCAGCGGTGTAGGAATGGACTGGCAGACTGCCCATTCAGAACGCGCAGCGCACGGACAAATCGGATCATCATTTTTGCCGACTGGCGAACATCGGCTCCTCACCACATTTCTCAACTATCATGTCGCCATCTGGCAACCTGCCTGACACGAATCCGCCACCGCCCGACGTCACGCCACTCCTGCTGGCATGGGGCAACGGTGACGACGCTGCCGGCGCGCAACTCCTCCCTGTGGTGTACGCCGAACTACATCGGCAAGCCTCGCGTGCAATGCGCCGAGAGGCGGAGGAACACACGCTGCAGGCGACGGCGCTGGTCCACGAAGCCTACCTGCGCCTCGTCGACCAGCGGCGCATCGAATGGCGCAATCGCGCACAGTTCTTCGGCGTCGCAGCACAAACGATGCGCCGCATTCTCGTTGACTATGCTCGCGGGCAGCATGCCATAAAACGCGGTGGTGGCCAGCAGCAGATCACCTTGAGCGACGTCAATCAGCCACTCGCCAACACGGACGACAGCGTTGACGTCCTCGCACTACACGAGGCGCTCGATCGGCTCGCTGCATTCGACCCCGATCAGGCACGCCTGGTCGAGCTCCGCTACTTCGGCGGATTGAACATCGAAGAAACCGCGGAGACGCTTGGCGTCTCGTCCGCGACCGTGAAGCGCGAATGGGCAATCGCGCGTGCATGGCTCCGCCGAGAGCTCACGGCGACGTGACACCGGAGCGGTGGCGAGAGATCAAGGGCATTGTCGCCACCGCGATGGACACACCAGGCGACGAACGCGATGCGTACGTCGAGGTCGCATGCGGTAGCGACGCAGAGCTTTTCGCCGAAGTGCAGTCTCTGCTCGCTGCCGCGGAGAACGCGGACAGTCTTCCGGTTGCTCGTGCCGCCATTGCGGCAACCGCCGAGCAATCGATACTCGAGGCGGCGTTGGGCCAGCAGTACGAGATCATTCGGCAACTAGGCCGTGGCGGAATGGGTGCCGTGTATCTCGCTCGCGAGCGCGCACTCGAGCGGTTTGTCGCGATCAAGGTGCTGCGCCCGGACCTCGCCGATGCGCACGAAGCACGTGAGCGGTTTCGGCGCGAAGCACGCATTGCGGCGCAGCTATCGCATCCGGGCATTCTTCCGCTGCACACGTTCGGCGAAGTCGCAGGCCTGTGGTATTTCGTCATGGGATACGTGCGCGGTGTGACGCTCGCCGAGCGTCTCCGCGCCGAAGGGCGATTGCCGAGTGGGGATGCGCTGCGCATTCTCGGCGAGCTTGCCGATGCGCTCGAGTGCGCGCACCGCAGCGGCATTGTCCATCGCGACATCAAGCCCGCCAACATCCTGCTCGACGAAGAATCAGGGCACGCCATCCTCGCGGACTTTGGCGTGTCGAAGATTCAAGGCGGTAGTGATAGCCTGACAGCGACGGGCATGGTGATTGGCACGCCGAGTTTCATGTCACCCGAGCAGGCACTCGGTGCGCCAGATGTCGACGAGCGGAGCGACATCTATTCACTCGGCGCCGTGGCGTATGCGATGTTCGCTGGTCGTGAGCCGTTCGCGGGCATTCATGCAGGTGATCTGGCACAGCGGCGCGTGTCGCACGATCCCGAGCCGCTACTGAGTGTCGCGCCATCGGTGTCGAAGGAGATTGCGGCGGTTGTCGCACGCAGCATGGCACGTGCGCGTGAGGCGCGTTGGCCGAATGCGCGAGCTTTTGGAGACGCGCTCGCTCGTGCCGACGTGCATGCCAAGGTGCAGCTGCCGGAATCGTTGCGTGATGTTCCGACGTTTGGCCCGTATGCGTTGTTGTGGGTGCTCGCATGGACCCTGCTCGCGGTGCGGAAGTTCAGCTCACCGGGTGATCGCGCTCTTCTGTTGTTGATCGCGCTGCTGGTTCCTGTGGGTTTCGTGCTCCACATACGGAATATCGGCCGCCATGGGCTCGGCGCGTTGGAGCTCGCGCGTCTCGCGTTCTGGCCGCCGGAATGGTGGGGGATGTGGTGGCCGCGCGCACTCAGGCGTCCGACAGATTTGTGGCCACGACTTCCGCTGCCTGCGCGGGCCGTGCGCGTGGTGCTGAGCGTCTTCTTTGTGGCGTTGCCGTTCATGATCCTCATGCGCCAGCGATTTGCGGCGGAGTTGGCGCAAGCCACCGGGAGTGGCGAGCCGGCGTGGTTCGTCGCGATGGAGACGGCGCTCGTAGTCGGTGCGGCGGCGGCGGTGGCGGGGTCGATTGTGTGGAGCATGCGTCGTGCGCTTACGTGGGGCGAATCGATGCGCGTGCTCTTTGGCGCTACGACGCCGTCGCCGGGATGGAGCGAGCCGCATATAGCCCGGCTGCTGACGCCTGTGTCGGGCATGCGCCCACCCGAGCGTGACTCGGTATCGGATCATCGTCGCGCCATCGAGGAAATTGTTCCGGCGCTGCCAGCGTCTGTGCGCGCTGCTGGTGCGGAAGCACTCGTTGTCGCGCGGCGATTGGTTGTCGCCATCGAGCAATGTGATTCGGAGATGGCGTCGCTTTCGCAGGTGGCGAGTGTGACGGAGCTCGACCGGCTGACGGCGCATCTAGCCGCAATCGCATCGGAACCGGGACAGGGCAGCGTTGAGCAACGCGAGCTTGCCGGGTTGGTGCAGCGGCAGTTGGAAATTGTTCGTCAAATGCGCGATCGGTGCGAAGTGGTGTCGCAGCGTCGAGCACGGCTGTTCAACCTGCTGCGCGGCGTGTGGACGCAATTGTCTGATTTGCGCGCCACGGAGTCGGGGGCGGATCGGTTGCGGGAGCTGCTCGCGGGGGTCGATTTGTCATCCTGAGCGAGCGAAGCGAGTCGAAGGATCTGCACGTGCTGTTGCGCCGAGGAGGTGCAGATCCTTCGACGCGCTTCGCTTGCTCAGGATGACAACGGCGCGCTTCGCTTGCTCAGGATGACAACGGCGCGCTTCGCTTGCTCAGGATGGCAACGGCGCGCTTCGCTTGCTCAGGACGACAAGTAAGTTTTGGAATGCCTCGCTCCAGCGACACGCCTGAAGGAACCGTCAGCACTCCGAGAGCTCTATCGAAGCTCGGTGTGTGCTCACGCGCCGAGGGTGTGCGGCTTGTCGAAGCAGGACGCGTTCGCGTCAACGGCCACGTTGTTCGTGACACGGCGCTTCGTATCACGCCGGAGCGCGACCTCATCGAAATTGACGGTGTGCCGATCGTGCGCGCCGAGCGGGTGTATCTCGCGCTGAATAAGCCGCGAGGGTTGGTGACGACGCGCGACGACCCGCAGGGCCGGGCGACGATCTATGAATGCCTGGAGGGCGCGACAGTACCGTTCGTGGCGCCAGTGGGCCGGCTCGACAAGGCGAGCGAGGGGCTGTTGTTGCTCACCAATGATTCACGCTGGTCGGCAAAGTTGTTGGAGCCGAGTTCACATGTCGACAAAGTGTATCACGTGCAGGTTCGAGGGATGTTGGATGAAGCGACCGTCGCGCGCGTTGCGGCGGGCGTTGTCGAACGAGATACGGGAGAGCGCTTGGACGTAAAGCGGATATCGTTGCTGCGCACCGGCTCGCGAAGCAGCGCCTGGTTCGAAGTCGTGCTGGACGAAGGAAAGAATCGCCACATCCGGCGCGTGTTCGCGGAACTCGGCATCGAAGTGCTCCGTCTCGTGCGTGTTGCCATCGGTCCGCTCGCACTCGGCACACTGCCGAAGGGTGCATGGCGCATGCTCACGAGCGACGAGGTTCGCTCGCT
>JBDTMO010000510.1:0-4473 GCA_039934235.1 bacterium
GCGCTGACGCACACCGTGCCCGGTGGCGGACTGCGGCGACCGTCCGGCATTTCCATGCAGCGCATCTCGTTCACGAAGAGCGCGGAGCTGAAGCCGGCGTACCAGTTGTTGCCACGCGCGCGCTTCGACACCGGTCCGAACATTCGCGCGAGCGTCACCTCGAGGTCGCGCCCTTTCACACCGACATGCATGCCCGCCACGTCCGTTCGCGCGATGTCGATCGTCGTCGTCGCTGCCGGTGTCGCGGCGGTAGACGCAACGAGCGTCGGCGTCCACACGACAGCACCGCCGCGATCCAGCAAACGCACCGACGTGATCTCGGCGCGGATGACACGCGGGCCCGTTGTCGCGCCGGCGGGATCGCCCTGCCCTGTTACGCGGAAGCGAATCTCGTTCGAGACATAGCGCCCACCCGCCGCGAGTTTCGCGTCGAACGCGCGCGCCTGTTCCTTCGGCATCGGGATGGCGCGTGCGGCATCAGCATTCGCGAACACGAGCTTGTATTGCTGGCCGAGCACCTGGAGGGGAACGTGATAGCCGGGCTGGAACAGCATCACGGAGAACTCGCCCTTCGTGTGATCGTATTGAGAAATATTGTCGTCAACGCGCACGAAGAACTCGTGGCGCGGATCGGCAGCGGCCACGTCGCGCTCGAGTTGCGCGGTCTGCACCTTGAGCACGTCCGGGCGGTCGAACGCCGAGGCGGCGCGCATCGCGTCCGTTCGCTCGGCGGCGGCGCGATAATCGAGAGGGTCGCCGGACACCTTGTGGTAGGTGAGCGCGACGAGTCGGCTGTCGAGGCTGTCGCTCTGTGCGTGCAGAGTGGGGGCGGCCACCGGCAGGAACGCGACGAGTGCAATGAGGCGGCGCATCATCGCTTTGGCTCCGGCCGCGGCGCCTGGCGGCGAAGACGCACGGTCTCTCCGGTTGTGAGGCGCGCGGTCATCCGGTCGCCGTCCGGTGAAAGTCCCAGCTGCTTCGCGTTCCGCTTCTCGGTGCCCGCGTACACGTCGTTGCCGTCGACGATGACGACGTGCACACCGTTCACGAATGCCGCCATCGCCGCGGGCGCCGTGGTGCGATCGTCGGGAGTGTCGAGCTCCCACACGTCGCCCGAGCGAGTGGGTACCGCTGCCGCGTGTTCATTGGAGCCATCGGCGCCGCCACACGCGACAAGGCCGAGAGCGAGAATGAGGATGCCAGGACGTGGTTGCACGGGATACTCGGGAGGGATAGGGTTACGGAGCCTTCAACCCCCATTGCGTCGGGAGCCTCCGCAAAACCGTCATGACGCACCAATCGAACGACAACCACGCCGCGACGACGCGGCCGGAGCCGGTTCCGGTGCTGGCCGACCAGCGGGCCCTCGATCAGCTCTTCAGCGCCACATATGAAGAGCTTCGAAAGCTGGCCTCGAGTGTTCGACGCAGGGATCCGGCTGCGACCATCTCGCCGACGGCGCTCGTAAACGAGTCGTGGCTCAAGCTTTCCGCGTCGCCGGACTTCGCCGTCATGTCGCCGCTGCATTTCCGCCGCATTGCCGCGCGCGCGATGCGCCAGGTGCTGGTCGAGTCGGCGCGCCGGCGCAATGCCGAGAAGCGCGGGGGAGACATCGTGTTCGTCACGTTCGATGACGCCGTGGCCAACGCGGCGGCCAGCCGCGATGACTTCCTCGCACTCGACGCCGCACTCGACGACCTCGCGTATCTCAACGCCCGTCAGGCACAGATGATCGAGCTTCGCTTCTTCGGCGGGCTCGATGTCGCGGAGACGGCACAGCTCCTCGAGGTATCCGAGGCAACGGTGCTGCGCGACTGGCGCGCGGCACGCAGTTGGCTCACGGCCACCGTTCGCGGCGCACGTTGATGGATGCGGAACGCTGGGAACGCGTCCAGGCAATCTTTCACGATGCCGTCGACGTGGACGCCGGAGAACGCGTCGCCTTCGTCGAGCAGCGCGCCGGCGGTGATGCCGCCCTCGCGCGTGAAGTGCTGACACTCTGCGAGGAGGACGCGCACGATGACTCGATGCTCGACCGCGGCGTCGCGCACGTCGCGCACGCTGTCCTCGAGCCACACACGCCGCACGTGTCAGCCGCGATCGGACCATACCGCCTCGGCCGACTCTTGGGCGAAGGTGGCATGGGCGTCGTCTATCTCGCCGAGCGCGACGATCTCGGAAGCACCGTCGCGATCAAGCTGTTGCGCGACCCACTGCTCTCGCCCTCGCGGCGCGAACGTTTCGTCGCCGAACAGCGGCTCCTCGCGCAACTCAATCATCCCGGCATCGCGCACCTCCTTGACGCCAGCACGCTTCCCGACGGCACGCCATGGATCGCGATGGAATACGTGGATGGCATGGACCTCACCGAGTACTGCCATGCCAACGCGTGTACGCTGGCAGAGCGGCTCGCGCTCTTTCGCCAGGTGTGCGACGCCGTGCAGCACGCGCATTCACAACTCGTGGTGCATCGCGACATCAAACCGTCGAACGTGCTCGTGGATGCGACGGGCTCGGTGAAACTGCTTGACTTCGGAATCGCGAAGCAACTCGGTGAAGGCGCGTTGCCGGGTAACATGACGCTGACGGGGCTGGCGTTGATGACGCCGGCGTACGCGTCGCCGGAGCAACTGTCCGGCGGCCAGGTGGGAACGGCCACCGACGTGTACGCGCTCGGCGTCGTGCTTTACGAACTGCTCACCGGTTGTCTTCCCTTTGACCTCGTCGGCAAGACGCCCACTGAGTCCTCGGCGCTCGTGCAGGACGGGAAGGCTCCGCGGCCATCGTCGGTCGCGCCTGCTGCTTTAGCCAGCCGGCGTGAATGGGTGGACCTCGACGTGCTGTGCCTCACCGCGATGCATCGGGATGCGACGCAGCGCTATCGCACGGTCGATGCGCTCATTCGGGACATCGATCACTTCCTCGGGGACGAGCCGCTCGAGGCGCGTCCCGACTCGTGGAGCTATCGGGCCGGGAAGTTCATCCAGCGCCGGCGGGCGCCCCTGGCCATCGGCGCGACGATGCTCCTGCTGGTGGTCGCACTGACGACGCTTTACACGGTGCGACTCGCCGCTGCGCGCAATGTGGCTGTCGCCGAGGCGGCGCGTGCGGGACGGATTCAGCGATTCATGCTGACGCTCATGCAGGGCGGCGACGATCAGGCCGGCCCCGCGGACTCGCTGCGCGTGCTGACGATCGTCGAGAGTGGAGCGCGCGAAGCCGCGAGTCTCGACGCGGAGCCGGCCGTGCAGGCAGAGCTCTACCAGACACTCGGCAGCGTGTTTGCGCGTCTTGGCCGTCTCGATCGTGCCGATACACTGCTCGTGCATTCGCTGCAAAGGCGTCGCGATCTCGGCGGTGCGGAGAGCGCGGAGATCGCCCGCACGCTCGTCGCGCAGGGACTGCTGCGCGTGGAGCAAGCGCGCATGGTGGAGGCCGAGTCACTCGTGCGTGCGGGGCTCGTGATGACGACCAAGCTCCGTCCCGCAACGCATCCTGACGTTGCGGACGCAACGACCGCGCTCGGCAAGGTGCTCGAGGCGCGAGGCACTTTTGCCGCCGCGATTCCTGTGCTCGAGGAGGCAGTGCGCCTGCAGGAGGCGCGGTCGACCAACAGCAATGAGCTCGCGAAGGCGATAACCTCGCTCGCCGACAATCATTTTTACGCGGGCCACTACGACGCGGCTGATTCGCTCTACCTGCGCGGCCAGGCAATGGCGCGCCTCCTTCATGGCGACCAACATCCTCTCGTCGGCGACGGCTACATCAACCTCGGTGCCCTTCGGCTGGAGAAGGGCGACTATGCCGCGGCGGAGGCGTATGACCGCAAGGGACTCGCGATCATGGCCAAGTGGTTCGGACCCGACGATCCGCGCACTGCGTCGGCGCAGACGATGCTCGCGCGCGCGCTGATGTACGAGGCGAAGTACGACGATGCCGCGCCGCTGCTGGCGCAATCACTTGCGACGCAGGAGAGGGTCTACGGACTCGTGCATCCAAAGGTGGCGTCAGCATTGAACGAGCTGGGCAACGTCGCGGTAAAGCGGAAACGACTCGACGAGGCGGACGCGCGATTCACGCGCATGGCCGACATCTATCGTCAGGTGTATGGCGGCTCGCACTACCTGCTGGGCATCGCGATCGCGAACCGCGGCGGTGTGGCGCTCGAGCGCAAGGACCCTAAACGTGCCGAGGCGCTTTTTCGCGAGGCACTCACTGTGTACGGGAAGTCGCTGGCGCCGACGCACATGAACTTCGGGATCACTCGGCTCAAGCTCGGTCGGTCGCTCGCGCGACAGGGACGTTGGAAGGAAGCGCTCACGGAGATCGAGAGCGGCTACACGATTCTGTCGTCGCAGGCGAGTCCGTCGGTCAGCTGGCTCCAGGCCGCGCGGAAGGATTTGGCGATGGTGAAGGATTCGCTCGGCGTCGTACAATGACGCTGGGCGGAGTCTTACATGCACCGGCGCGGTG
>JBDTMO010000511.1:0-4471 GCA_039934235.1 bacterium
TCAGGATGACAGAAGGTGCAGGTCCTTCGACTCGCTTCGCTCGCTCAGGATGACAGAAGGTGCAGGTCCTTCGACTCGCTTCGCTCGCTCAGGATGACAGAAGGTGCAGGTCCTTCGACTCGCTTCGCTCGCTCAGGATGACAATTGGTGCTGGTGACGGCTGTCGGGATACACGACGACAGCGTAGCATGGGACAGTCTGGCACATGTCGGCGCCCACGCCCACTGACCAATGCGAACGCTCTCTGTCTTCCTGCTTGTCTCTGCCGCGGTCACCGCGAGTGCGCAGTCTCCACGA
The DNA here is from genome assembly GCA_039934235.1 of bacterium. GTDB lineage: Bacteria > Gemmatimonadota > Gemmatimonadetes > Gemmatimonadales > Gemmatimonadaceae > AG11. The sequence goes on from JBDTMO010000511.1 coordinate 298, forward strand.
CATGGAACGTTTACGGGGCATATCCGCACCTACTTCCTCGCCGCCGACGAGCTTGACTGGACGTACGTTCCGGCGCGCGCTGATCAGGCGATCTCGGGTAAGAAGGACGACTTCACGCAGTTTCCCGGATCGAAGGGGACGATCGATCCGAATGGCACCACGTACAAGAAAGTGCTCTATCGCGAGTACACCGATTCCACCTTCAAGGCGCTCAAGCCACGCGCTGATGCGTGGTTACACCTCGGCATCCTCGGGCCCGTGATACGGGGCGAGGTGGGCGATAGCATCAACGTCGTCTTTCGGAATCACGCGAGCCGACCGTACTCGGTGCATCCGCACGGGGTGCTCTACAAAAAGGATTCGGAGGGCCTCGCCTACCTCGACGGAACGAGCGGCGCTGACCGGGCAGATGACTCCGTCGCGACTGGCGCCACCCACACGTATCACTGGTTCGTACCGGAGCGCGCGGGTCCGGCGCACGGCGACGGCAGCAGCGTCTTCTGGACGTATCACTCGCACGTTGAGGAGGGCAAGGACGTCAACGCCGGCTTGATTGGTCCCCTCATCATCACGCGCAAGGGAATGGCGCGCGCTGATGGGTCGCCAAAGGACGTCGATCGCGAGTTCGTCACGCAGTACGGCCTGTTCGACGAGACGGACAGCTGGTACTTCGCCGCAAACGTGCTGCGACTGTACGGTGATCCCAAGAAGTTCGACGAGACGAATACGTTGGCGCGCGAGTTCCACCACTTCTTCACCATCAACGGCTTTCTCGAAGGCAACGGGCCGATGCTGCGCATGAAGCAGGGTGAGCGCGTGCGCTGGTACGTGTTCTCGGGGCTTAATGAAGTCAATTCGTGGGACATCCATACGCCGCACTGGCACGGACAGACGGTGATCGCGGCGCACATGCGCACCGACATGATCATGCTGACCCCGATGATGTCGATGATCGCCGATATGGTGCCTGACAATCCCGGAGTGTGGCTCTACCACTGCCACATGCCTGGCCATTTCGGGGCGGGGATGTACACCCGCTTCGAGGTGCTCGCGAAGTAGCGACCGGTCGGGTCGCACTGACATGCGCCTGCGGTTGCGCAAGCAGAGGTGCAGATCCTTCGACTCGCTCCGCTCGCTCAGGATGACAACAGTTCGTTACGCTCGCTCAGGATGACAACGGTTCGCTACGCTCGCTCAGGATGATAGCAAGGCGGGAATCTCAGCGCAGCTCGAGCGCCGACGAGACGATGAACGAGAGAAAAAGAGCCGCAACGATCAGCGTAATGAGCGTGTGGTACCACGGCTTCTTCACCACGCCCATCGACGCGACCAGTATCGCCGACACGAGATTGCTCCACGCGCCTGTATCGCGCAGCGTTCCGGCGGTTACCGCGCGGCGAATGCCGTCGAGCGCAGGGCTCACCGAGAACACGCCAAACAGCCACGCGCTGTTGTCGTAGTAATACCGACGCAAGTCGACCACATCGTTCCCGCGTTCGCTGTCATCGGGTAACACGAACGCCGCGGCGAGATACATCGTGACGGGGCTCATCAGCAAAAACAGGAAGTAGAAGAAATTCCACTTCACGGTGGTGCGCAGCGCGAAAATCGCCCACCACCACTCGATCAGGCCGATGAAGATCAAAATCGCCCAGACCATGGGCAACCAATAGAGCTTCACGCGCGAGCGCACCTGCACCAACTCATGGACGGTCGTGAGCAGGTGCGCGATTCCCATACCCATCACGATCGATACAAGAACAGTGAGGTGCTCGAACGGCGTCATGCGACTGCCTTAGGGTTTCGCGACGGCAGCGCCGCTGGCGCCTGCGCGCATGCGTTGCGACAGGTCGTCGAGCTTCTTGCGCAGTTCTGCATACCGCTCGGTGGCATCACGTCCTACGCGCTCGTCGGCCGCCATGGTCATGCCATACAGATACGTGATGTGCGCCTGGAGCCCCGGTTTGCTGTAGCGCACTGGCGGCGTCAGGAACTCTGCCTCCAATGCCGGCATCTTCGCAGTCCGCAACTGCTCGGCCACACGATTCGCATCGCTCACGAGATCGCGGACCTTGAGATTGAACGCGAGCTGTGCGTCGAGGGCCCCTTGCGTGATTCCGTCTCGCGTGACACGTGGATCGGCCTTCAGCACGAGCGGTTGCGTCATCGTCGTGCCGTTGGCGGTGAGGCGAACCGTAAACCTGCCAGGTGCGGCCATCGGGCCGCCGCCGCCGCGACCGCCTTGCCCACCCGTCGTGCTGACAGGGCCCGGATATGTCATGTCCCACACGAAGCGATTCAAACCCGTGTTCGCCGACGGGCCACTCGCGCCGCCGCGGCCACCGGGAGCGCGCGTACTGTCGGCAGCGAACGTCCTGACGACCGCGCCCTTTGCGTCGAGAATCTCGAGCTTCGGGTTCGAACCGGCAGACGCAAGCCAGTAGTCGATCATCGCTCCCGCCGGTGGATACTGCGGCGCGTCGTCCGAAACGCCGCGATCAGATTCGGCGCCACCAAAGCCAGCGCGATAGCGATAGCGAATGGCAACGCGCGGCGCGAAGAGATGCGCCGTCTTGGCGACAACCGCATCGCTGAGCTGATGCAATGGCGTGAGATCATCCAGGATCCAGAACGCGCGGCCCTGCGTGGAGATCACGAGATCCTCACGGTGCACGACGAGATCCGTGATCGGCGTGATGGGCAGGTTCATCTGCATCGGGCGCCAGTGCGCGCCGTCGTCGAAGGAGACGAACAGGCCGAACTCCGTACCCGCGTAGAGCAAGCCAGCGCGCGACGGATCTTCACGTACGACGCGCGTGGGAAAGTCGGCCGGAATACCGTTGTTGCCGGTGGTCAAGCGCGTCCACGTCTTGCCGTAGTCTTCCGTCTTGTAGATGTACGGCTGGAAGTCGCCGAGGAGGTAGCGATGCACGGCGACGTAGGCGGCGCCGGCGCGGTGCGGGGACGGATCGATATTCTGGACGCGTCCTCCGGGTGGAAGATCCTTTGGGGTGACGTTGGCCCATGTCTTTCCATTATCCCGGGTCACATTGATGGGACCATCGTTCGCTCCCGTCCAGATCACGCCCGCCTTGAGCGGCGATTCGCGAATGGCGTAAAGCGTCGCGTACATCTCCTCGCCCGTCGCGTCGACGGTAATCGGGTTGCCCGAATAGACAGCGCGATAGCGTGGATCGTTCGCTGTAAGATCAGGGCTGATCGTTTCCCACGTCACGCCTTCGTCTCGAGTGCGGTGCACATACTGCGAGCCGTAATACACCGTGTGCGGCTCATGCGGCGACACTTCCATCGGCGACACACGCTGAAAGCGATAGCGCAGATCCTGATTTGCGTTTCCGTAAAGCGACTGCCCGCCAATCCAGTACTGCTGCTCCTGCCCGCCGCGAAGGCTCATGCGGCTCCACTGTCCCTTGCAGCCGCCATACACCGTATCGGGATTCGTGCGATTCGGGATGATCGGACCCGTCTCGCAACCGGGACCCTGTCGCCAGCTCTGGATGGGCTCGTCCAGCCCATTGGAGCCAACCGGGAGGCTCGGCACAATGAGCGTGGTGTTGTCCTGCTGCGCACCGTACACGCGATACGGGTACTGGTTATCCACCGCGACCTGATAGATCTCGGCCGTCGGCTGGTTTTCCTGCGTGCTCCACGTAAGGCCGCCATTCAAGGTGACATTGGCGCCGCCGTCGTTCGACTGGATGAAGACCTGCCCGTTTTTCGGGTTGATCCACATGTCGTGATTGTCGCTGTGCGGCGAGCGGAGGTTGCGGAACGTCTTTCCGCCGTCGGTGGACTTGTAAAAGCCTTCGGTGCCGGCGTACACGACGTCTGCGTTCGTTGGATCGGCGTCGAGGTTGTCGTAATAGAAGGGCCGAGTGATGAGTCCGGGCGTGGTGTTCATGAGCGTCCAGTGATCGCCGGCGTCATCGCTCCGGTACAGACCTCCGCCCACCTTGGCCTCGACAAGCGCATACACGCGCAGCGGCGACGCGGCCGATACCGCGAGATCGCTCTTGCCGACAATACCGGTCGGAAGTCCGCCAGCGAGTCGCGTCCAGTGGTCGCCACCGTCCACGCTCTTGAAGATGCCGTCCTCGCCGCCGCCGCTGATGATCGTCCACGGCCGGCGCTGGCCATGCCACATCGACGCATA
>JBDTMO010000512.1:0-4466 GCA_039934235.1 bacterium
GGATTGAAGTCGTTCGAGTACGCCCACGAGTGCAGGCCCATCTTCGTGCTTTCGAGATGCATGCCCTGCGCCGGTCGTTCACCCGCCGGCAGGTCCTGGCAGTGCAGGTGAATCGAAATCGCCGCCTGATGGCCATGCTCGACCGCCCAGATGATGTTCTGCGGGCCCCACGCCGAGTCGCCACCGAAGAATACGCCGCGTCGAGTCGACTCGAAGGTTGTCTTGTCGATTGCGGGCATATTCCACTTGTCGAACTCGATGCCGATGTCGCGCTCGATCCATGGAAATGCGTTGTCCTGGCCAATCGCGAGAATGACTTCGTCGCACGGCAGAATGACCAAGCCATTCGCCGTGTCGAACTCCATGCCCACGAGCTTCCCGTCTCCTATGACGAACCGTTTGGGCGAGTGGTTTTCGACGATCTCGATGCCCTCTTCTCCTGCGTCTTCCAGCTCCCACGGTGACGCCTTGAAGAATTCACGCGAGCGTCGTGCGACAACTTTCGTGTCGAGCCCACCGAGCCGCCGAGAGGTGCGACAGCAGTCCATGGCAGTGTTGCCCACGCCGATGATCAGCACGCGTGGCGCGATCTTCTCGATGTGGCCGAAGTGGACGGAACCGAGCCACTCGATACCAATGTGGATGTGTTCCTTGGCTCCATCATCCCAGCGGCCGGGGATGTCGAGTTCCTTTCCCTTGGGCGCACCACTGCCGACGAAGATGGCGTCGAACGCATTGTCGGCCATCAGCGACTTCATACTCTCGACGGGCGTGCTGTAGTGCACTTCGGCGCCCATGTCGATGATGTAGCCCGTCTCCTCGTTGAGCACCTGTTCGGGGAGACGAAAGGCGGGAATGTTGAAGCGCATCAGCCCACCGGCCTGCGAGTGCTTCTCGTAAATCACGACGTCGTAGCCGAGTGGCAGGAGGTCGTTGGCGACGGTGAGTGATGCGGGGCCTGCCCCGATGAGGGCGACTCTCTTGCCAAGCTTGACCAGAGGCGCCTTGGGCAGGTATGCCGTGATGTCGTCGCGGAGGTCTGCTGCGACGCGCTTGAGGCGACAAATGGCGACGGGCTTTCCGTCCACGCGCCCGCGCCGGCAGGCGGGTTCGCAGGGGCGATCGCAGGTGCGGCCGAGTATCCCGGGAAAGACGTTGGATTCCCGGTTGAGGAGATAGGACTCGGTGTAGCGCCCCTGTGCGATGAGCCGCAGGTATTCCGGCACGTTGGTGTGCGCCGGACAGGCGTACTGGCAGTCCACCACTTTATGGTAGTGGTGGGGGGTGGCGACGTCGGTAGGGCCGGGCATTCTGGTGTCTCTTTCGGGCTGGTCTAAGTCATGTTGCGGGTTGGAGAGAACAGGCGCAAGACGCGCAATCGTGCGGTTTCGTACTTGCGTTTAGTAGCACAATAGTACAACATGTTGGTACAATTAAAATGCTACTGACTTGGAGGGATGAGAGATGGTCAAACGCGTCACGTTGCGACAGGCAGGCGGCTCTATCACAGCAACCATTCCAAAAGACATGGCGGACCGCAATCACCTTTCTGTTGGCGAAGACGCCTTTGTCGTCGAGACGGACGCTGGTGTGCTGTTCACGGCGTATGACCCAACGTTCGCGCGCACGATGCAGATTTTCGAGCGGGGCGCGAAAAAGTATCGTAATGCCCTACGCGAGCTCGCCAGGTAGGCAAGCGTGGAAGAACCGCTGTGGCTTGTTCGGCTAGCCGTGGATGCAATGCAGCACGAGTTGCTTTCGCAGCACGGCGGGCTGCGCGGCGTGCGAGATGAAAATGCGCTCGAGTCGGCCCTGGGGCGTGCGCGGGATAAATGGACGTACGATCCCGACGCTGATCTGGCAGCGATCGCAGCGGCTTATGGCTTTGGCCTCGCGAAGAATCACGCTTATAACGACGGTAACAAGCGGATCGCATTCGTGGCGATGTACACGTTCCTCGGGTTGAACGATCTCGAAATCGAAGCGCCCGAACCAGCGGTGGTTCAGTTAATGGTGGACGTCGCGAGCGGCACCACCTCGGAGTCCGAGTTGGCCGCGTGGTTGCGGGGCCACGTCGTTCCTTTGAAATACGAGTGAGACAAACTACGCAATCGGCTTGGGAGGCTTGATCTCCACCGCGGGAATCCCGAGCTCCTTGAGCAGCGCGTTGAACGCGGCCAGATCTCCGGCTTCGAGCGCCTTCACGCGATTGAACTGCGCGTCGATCTTGCCGCTCATGTCGAGGTAGATGGCTTCGCCCTGACTGGTCGGCCCCTTCTCGTACGACTGCGCCATCCGGTTCACGTTCAGCATCTGATTGTACAGCTTGACGGGATAGTGCAGCGTGATCTGGTCCGCCTGCGAGTGCACATCCGCAAGCTCGGCGCGAATGGCCTCGAGCCTCGCCTTCAGTGACGCCGCCAGCGACTTCACCTTGGGATTGTCCTTCACCCGCCCCGACGCGCCTGATATCTGCGACTTCATGGTCTCGATGCGCTCGACCTCATCCACGAGCGCATTGAGCTTGTCCACCACGCGCTTCGTGAAAGCGTACGTCGCAACCAGCTCTGCCTGTGTTGCGCCAACGCGCGGGTCATCTACCACCGCAAAGGTGCGTGTACGCACGAGAGTGCTGTCCACCGTAACTCGAATGGTGTACGTGCCAGGCACGATCATCGGGCCGTCCGACGTCCCTTCGTCGTTGATGATGTCCTTGATTTCATGCACGCCGGCCTCGCGCAGGTTCCACACGAACCGATTGAGCCCGGCGCGGGCATGCACCACCGAATCCGCCGGTAGATACGTGATGCTGTCCGATTCGATGCGCTTTCGCATCGACGACTGGCCAGACGTGTCGTACGCCGTCAGCCGTTTCAACGAATCCGCGGCGCTGTAGGCCACACGCGTCGAATCGGGCTTCGGTGCGGTCGAATCCGGCGACGTGAATGTCCGCAGCACCGTGCCTTTTCCGTCGAGGAATTCGAGCTTCACGTACCGTTTCGGCCGCTCCTTGAGCCAGTAGTCGATTGTCACGCCCGGCAGCGGATTCTCACCCGACTCGACGCCGCTACGCCCGCGTCCCGCCTGAAAGCGAATCGCCGAGGCAGGCGCGAACACATGAGCGACGGATGCGCGCACACTGTCCGTGAGCTGTCGTAGCGGCGAGATGTCGTCCATCACCCAGAACGACCGGCCGTGTGTGGCGGCAATGAGGTCGGCGTCCTTGATGGCGAGATCTCGGACGCTTGCCCGCGGAAGGTTGAGCTGGAGTGGCTGCCAGCGCGCGCCGTCGTTGAACGACACGAACACACCGGTTTCCGTGCCGGCAAACAGCAGCCCTCGACGCACAGGATCTTCGCGGATCACACGCGTGTACGCGCCGGTCGGAATTCCCGCGTCGATGCGCGTCCAGGTCTTTCCGTAATCAGCCGTCTTCAGCAGATACGGCTTGAAGTCGTCCTGCTGATAGCGATTCGCCGCGATGTACAGTGTGCCCGCGTCGTGATGACCAGGCTCCACGATGCTCATCTTCGTGAACGGCGGCAGGTTCGGTGGCGTTACGTTCTGCCACGTTGTGCCGCCATCGCGGGTGAGGTGCACGAGCCCATCGTCGGAGCCTGCCCAGATCACTCCCTTCGTCAACGGCGACTCCGCGACGGCAAACGCCATCGCGTACCACTCCGTGCCCGTCATGTCGCCGTGAATCGGCCCGCCGGACCGCTCGAGCGTCTTCGGATCGGCGCGCGAAAGATCGGGCGAGATCTTCGTCCACGAGTCGCCTCCGTTGGTGGACTTGAACAGGAACTGCGCCGACGTGTACAGCGTTTTCGAATCGTGCGGCGAGAAGAACAGCGGAAAGGTCCATGCAAATCGATAGGGGACTTCGTTCGCGCCGTAGCCATCGTAGTTGTCGAGCCACACGGCGACGTTGCGCTCGCGTTGCGACTTCTTATCCTGCCTCCAGATCTCGCCCATGTATCCGCCGCCATAGGTGATGTCCGGATTGGTGGGGTCGACGGCGATGTACGCGCTCTCGCCACCCGCCGGAGCGTACCAGTCCTGCCGTGTGATGGCCCCGTTATCGCTGCGACTCGCAATGGAAACCGATGAGTTGTCCTGCTGCGCTCCGTAGATGCGGTACGGGAACTGGTTGTCCGTCGTGACGTGATAGAACTGCGACGTCGGCTGGTTCATGATGCTCGACCACGTGCCGCCGCCATCGAAGCTCACCGTGCCGCCGCCATCATTCGCGTGGATCATTCGCTTGGGGTCCTTCGGATCGATCCACAACAGATGCGTGTCGCCATGCGGAACGGGGATCCTCGTCCAGGTGCGCCCGCCGTCACGCGACCGCCACGTGCCAAGGTTGTTGACATAGACAGTGTTCTCGTCCTGCGGATCGGCGGTGATGGTCGAGTAGTACCAGGCACGCACCTGCCATCGCTGGTCGCCACTCGCGAGCTGCC
>JBDTMO010000513.1:0-4462 GCA_039934235.1 bacterium
TCATGAAGCCAAAGGGCTTGGTGGCCGCGGCGTCGATGACCTCCCAGACGTCCACGCCGAGCTTGTCGCACACGATGGCCATCTCATTCGCCATGGCGATGTTGACGGACCGAAAGGTGTTTTCGAGCAGCTTCACCAGCTCGGCCACTTCGGTGGAGCTGACCGGGACGATCGTCTCGATGCACGACTGATAGAGCGCGGTGGCGAGCTCAGTGCAGTTGGGCGTGATGCCGCCGACAACCTTCGGCGTGTTGCGGGTGTTGTAAACCGGATTGCCTGGATCGACCCGTTCGGGGCTGAACGCGACGAAGATGTCGTCGCCCACGGTGTAGCCGGCCGACGTGAGCAGTGGAAGCACCACTTCACGCGTGGTTCCCGGATACGTCGTGCTTTCGAGGACGACCAGCAGCCCCGGATGCGCGACCTGCGCCACTGTGGCGGCGGCGGCCTGGACGTAGCTCATGTCGGGGTCGTGCGTCTTGCCGAGCGGGGTAGGGACGGCAATGGACAGGGCGTCGGCCGTAGCGAGATCCGAGGCCTGGGTGGTCGCCTTGAAGTGTCCGCTGGCAACGAACGCCGCGACTTCGTCGCTGGGAACATCCTGAATGTGGGACTTGCCGCTGTTGAGCAGGTCGCACACACGTTGACTGACGTCGAAGCCGACCACGTGAAAGCCTGCCCGCGCGAATTCGACCGCCAGCGGGAGACCAACGTAGCCGAGCCCGATAACTCCGACCGTTGCCGTGCGATCGCTTATGCGAGCGAGTAGTTGGTCTTTCATGAGTCTGTATGGAGGGGCTGGCAGCCTGGCTGTCTATATGGACGAACAGCGGCGCCAAAGATTACGTAGAATGACGGAACGAGTAATATAGGATACCGGGCACCTTCCTGAGAACAACGGATATATTCCCCATCATGATCCGCAACGATAAAGAGCTCATCGTGGTCGGAGACCGCGTGCTGGTGAAGGTGGAAGAGGGCGAAGAGCGCACGAAGGTGGGACTTTACCTTCCGTCGACGGCCCTCGACAGCCAAGCCGTGCAGGGTGGGACGATCATGGCCACCGGTCCTGGCCAGCCCATGCCGAGCTTCGACGCCGCGGCCGGCGACGAACCGTGGAAGGAACCGGTCCGCGAAACGCGCTTTGTGCCCATGCAGGCCCGGCGCGGAGACTATGCGCTCTTCTTTCGCAAGGCGTCCGTGGAAATCACGTTCGAGAATGAGCGGTTTCTCGTCGTTCCGCAGGCAGCCATCCTGGCGCTTGTACGCGAGTAGACGGCCAAAATGGTCGCATTCATAATTCTTCATCGAGGGCTTAATTGATGTACGACGAGCGATTCATCACCCCCATGCGGCAGGAGCTTACACGCCTCGGCGTCGAAGAACTGCGCACGGCGGAAGACGTGGACGCAAAGTTGAAGGAAGCCAAGGGCACAACGCTGGTGGTGGTGAATTCGATGTGCGGCTGTGCGGCGCGCAATGCGCGACCGGCGGTGGCATCAGCGCTGCAGAATGCGGTAAAGCCTGATCAACTGACGACGGTGTTCGCGGGTCAGGACATCGAGGCGACGTCTCGCGCACGTAGCTACCTGACGGGCTATCCGCCCAGTTCTCCGTCCATTGCGCTTCTCAAGGACGGCAAGCTCGCGTTCATGCTGGAGCGCTTTCAGATCGAAGGGCGCTCGGCGGACGAAATCTCGAAGGATCTCGTCGGCGCGTTCGAGCAATACTGCTAACATCGGTCACACAGTGAACCGTGAACAGTGAACGGTGAGCGGTAAACGGTCGCGGCGTTTGAGTTACCGTTCACCGTTCACCGTTCACCGTTCACCCGTTCATCCCGCGTATCTCACCCATCTGGCTAGCTCGCCCAGCGAGGGTCTCTTGCCGTACATCAAGAGCCCGACGCGATAGATCCGCGCAGAGAGCCAGATCGCCAATACACACGCGAGCGCTACTCCGCCCATCGAGATCGCGAGCTCGTACCACGGCACTCCCACGAGCGACATGCGGAGCGGCATCAGGATCGGCGCGGAAAACGGGATCAGCGTCATCACGCGCGCGAGCGGGCTGTCCGGACGCGTAAGAATCGGCGCCATGAAAATCACGGACGACACCAGCATCAGCATGACGGGCATCGCGGCCTGCTGCACGTCTTCCTGGCTGCTGATCATGGCGCCCACGGCAGCGAACAGCGACGAGTAGAAGATGAAACCCAGCACGAAATACGCGAGGATCATCAACGCCGTTCCCGGTGACGGCAGTGCATTAAAGATCATGTCGGACGGCAGGCCACGCGCGGCCGCCGCAGCGGCGCCCGCGTTTTTCGTCGAGTCCCCAAACAGAATAGGAGCGATGTACAGCAGCATTCCGATCGTCAGTCCGGCCCATGACAACACCTGTGTGATGGCCACGAGCCCGACGCCAAGGACCTTGCCGGCGAGCAGGGTGTCGGTCGACACACTGGAGACCACGACTTCTGCGACACGCGTTGTTTTTTCATCCATCACGCCGCGCAGGATCTGCTGGCCATACAGCACGATCATGAAGTACAGCATGAACGCCACGATGTAACCGAACGCGAGATTGCCCATCCCGCCGCCCGTCTCGCGGCCGGTATTGCCGATCTTTTCCGTCTTTGTGTCGAGCTTTTCCGCAGTGAGCGCGGTGACACGATCGGGGTTGAGCCCCTCCTTCTCGAGGCGCTGCGCCAGTGCTTGCTGCTTGACGGTTCCCATGAGGGTTTGCACATCGCCAAGTGAGCCCGCGTTTCGGCCCGCGTAGCGAACGTACTTGTTGGCGATCGTGTTCGAGTCGAGCACGATGAACCCATTGACGACCTTGTCCACCACCTCGCTCACGGCGCGGTTTTCAGCGTTTCCGAGCGCGTCCGGGGCAACGGTCCTGACCTTGGGAGCAGGCGCGGCGGGAAAGCTTTTCCCCAGCGCCTCTGAAACTCGTGTGCCAAGTCCGGCGCCGGTGGCGTCGAGTATGAGAATGTTCGTGAGATCCTTGCTCGGCCCCTGCTTCATTGAGATGTACGTCGGAGCAATGGTGACCATTCCGAAGAACACCGGGCCTAGCAGGGTTCCGATGAGGAACCACTTGGAGCGTACGCGCTCGAGATACTCGCGCCGGAATACGACGCCGAGTTTGCGCATGTTAACCTTGGCCACTCATTCCCTCCTCGACGCCCTTGGCGCCGACCTTCTGCAGGAAGATTTGGTGCAACGACGGCTGCACCAACTCGAAGCGTTGAATCGGCGCTCCCGTTTCGACCACGCGACGCAGGAGCGTCTGCGCGTCCGCGCCAGGAGCCAGTTCGATTTCGTAGTAGCGGTTCTGGTCATCGGCGCGCGCGACGAGCGTGCGGTCCGCGAGGATGTGCGCGATCTGCTCACGCGCTTCCCCGGCCACCGACAGCGCGATCACGCGCGCGCCATGTTCGGCTTTCACCTGCGCGACTGGGCCGTCGAGCACCTTGTCACCACGGGCGATTATGCACACCGAGTCGCACAGGCGCTCCGCATTGTCCATCATGTGCGTGCTGAAGATGACCGTCTTGCCGCGTGCCTTGAGATCGACGACGGTGTCCTTGAGCGCCTGCGCGTTGATTGGATCCAATCCTGAAAACGGCTCGTCGAGTATGATCAGGTCCGGATCGTGGATGAGGGTGCCGATGAATTGCACTTTTTGCTGCATGCCGCGCGAGAGCTCGTCGATCTTGGAGAGCCCCCAATTCTTTTCGGCCGTCTTGAGTTCGAAGCGCTCCAGCCACATATCGATGCGCTTCTCCGCGACCTTGCCATCCACGCCCTTGAGCTCCGCGAGGAATTTCAGGACGCGCCGGACCTGCATTTTCTTGTAGAGACCACGCTCTTCCGGCAGGTATCCGATGCGGTCCGTCGCGCCGGCGGAGATGTGAGGTTGCCCGAACAACGAGATGGAGCCGCTGTCCGGAATGATGATGTTCAGGATCATGCGAATCGTTGTGGTCTTGCCGGCGCCGTTGGGCCCGAGCAGACCGTAGACGGCGCCACGCGGCACAGCGAGCGACAGGTCGCGCACGGCGACATGCTCGGCGTATCGCTTGACGACGTTCTGGATATCGATAGCGAGATCAGACATGTGAGGGGGTTGGGTCAGCTCAAGTATACGCTTTGGAACGCGGGAAGTTTTGAGACACAACGATCATCGACATTGGGCGTGGTGCCCCCTAACTTCCGCGCGACCCGAGTCCGGGCGCCGCAACCGGGCGGCTGCATGGGCCACCGTGAACGCATCCAGTGCGCAATAGAGGATCGATGAGCGACTCAAGGATGCCCGCGACGGCGAAGATTGTGGCTGCGATGGTTGCGGCGGGCATAGTCTACGCGCTGCTCGCTCAGGTGCAATTTCAATTCGGTTCGGATGAATCCTTCTACATCGGGGCGGCGAAGTCCATGGCGTCGGGACTTGGCTA
>JBDTMO010000514.1:0-4456 GCA_039934235.1 bacterium
CGAGGGCTTCGTATCGGATCCCGAGGTGCGCGCGATCATCGACATCTCGCCCATGAAGCGCATCTATCACGACGCCGAAGTCGGCGCCATCGCCGTTGAGGCCGGCGCAACGGTGGGCGAAACACACCGCGAGCTCTTCGAGAACTGGGGCGTCGTCCTACCACTCGGCGAATGGCCCGGCATCGGCATGGGCGGGCACGTCGCTGGTGGCGCGTTTGGCTTCTTGTGCCGACAACTGGGACTCGCCGCGGATTATCTGTACGGCGTCGAAGTGGTCACAGTGGACGAACACGGTAAGGCGAATATCGTGGTCGCGACGAGAGAGACGACGGATCCAAATCGTGAGCTGTGGTGGGCGTTCACGGGCGCGGGTGGTGGCAACATTGGCGTGGTGACGCGCTACTGGTTCCGGTCGACTGATGCGCACGGCGTGGAAAATCCGAGCGTGCTCTTGCCGCGAGCACCTGAGTCGATCACGACCTTCAAGACGGAATGGAACTGGAGCGATATCGACCGGCCGTCCTTTCTAAGACTGTGCAGGAATCACGGTGCATGGTGTGAACAGAACAGCAACGCAGATTCCAGATACGCGTCTCTCTGGACGTTATTCGAGATTCATCGCCAGCAGTTCGGCAAGATTGTCATCCGCGGCGTTAGCACCGCTGGCGCGGATGCCGAGCGGTTGTGGGATGAGCATATCGCGGCAGTGAGCGACGGGGTGATTGCGCCGAGTGGTCGAGAGGTAGTGCGGATGTCGTGGCTGGAGTTTGCGTTGAATCCATTGCCCGAACTCTTTGCAGCTCCGCCGGGCGGTGTAAGCGCCAAGGTGAAGGATGCGTTGCTGAAGAAGCGGCTTACGGACGCGCAGATTGGCGTGGCGTACGACTACCTGACTCGCACGGATCACGACATCAGGGGCGGGATGCTCGGTCTCGCGACGTATGGTGGCCGGATCAATACCGTGGCGCCGGACGCAACGGCGTCTGCGCAACGCGACTCGATTCTCGACATCGCCTGCAATACGGGATGGCTCGATCCGAGCGACGAGGAAAAGAATCTCGTGTGGGTCAGGGAGTTTTACCGCGAATTGTTTGCGGAGACCGGCGGTGTGCCGGTGCCGAGCGATGCGGTTGGTGGCGCGTTCATCAATCATCCCGACACGGATCTCGCGGACCCTGCGTGGAATACGTCGGGCATGCCGTGGCACACACTGTATTTCCAGGCGAACTATCCAAGACTCCAGCGGGTGAAAGGGTGCTGGGATCCGCGCGATGTCTTTCGGCATGCGCTGTCCGTTCGCGTCGGCTGACTCAGTGTTGCGCCACGGCCGCTGCCCAGCTCGCCGTGCGCGGAAATCGGCTGCAGCCAATACTCTTCGAGAGGTGTAGTAGCCGTCGTCCGAGCGCGCGAAGCGTCTGCTTCGCCAGTGGAAGTGCAGGTCCTTCGCTCCGCTCATGACGACAAACTTTCAACCCAAGTTGGCTATGCGATTCTTCGCGAAAGTGGCTCCATTCGCGTTCTTGTCCTTCGTTGCTGCCTGCGGCAGCGACTCGCCGACAACGTGTTGCTCCGAAGGCCAGACGGGACTGCGCGTCGTCAACGCGTTTACGTCGCCCGTCGATGTGCTCATTGACGGAAGCGTCGTCGTCTCCGGGCTGGCAGCTGGCTCGGTCGGCATGGCGGCGGCAACGTCGGGCGATCACACGCTCCTCCTGCGGCCCACCGGATCGACCGCTTCCGTTTCCCAGTCCATCACGACGACGACCGGTTCGCTGAACACGATCGCCGCACTGCGCGCGCAGAGTGGTTCGCTTTCGACGACGGTGCTGGATGACACGAACAGCGTGGTGCCCGCCGGCGCCACGAAGGTACGCGTGCTGCACTTCGCGCCAAGTGCGGGAACGCTGCAGGTCTTCCGTACACAGCCTGATTACCAGACGCCCATCGCCTGGCAGTTTCCATTCACCTATCAGGCGACGCCAAACAGTCTAAGCGCGCCGTTCTACCAGAGCACCGCGGGTACGTGGGAAGTGCGAATCTGGCAAACGCCTGCCGACGCATCAGGATGGGCAAATGCGCCGGTGAAAGTCGTCATCCCATTGTTGAGTGGAGAAAAGCGGACGATCCTCATCCTCGACGACGTGGGCGGCGGAGTGCGGACGCAAGTGCTCTAAGGGCTTGTCATCCTGAGCGAGCGGAGCGAGTCGAAGGACCTGCACCTCCGCCGCGTCAGCTTTCGCCGAACAGCACCGCTACGGGAAGATTACAGGGAACACAACATCCGTCGTGAACATGCAGCGATCATTGTGCCCGCACTCCGGTACGATGATCGCGCGTGCATTGGCACCGAGTGTCTCCTTGACGTACTTGAAGAATGCTTCGCCGCGTGCGCGGCGAGTGGGACCCTGTGCCATCGCGACGGGCGACGAGTCGAAGCCGCCGAGTGGAAGGACGTCCACCTGGCCGAGCAGGTAGGTGGTCGGGCGCTCGATGAGTTGTTTCTTCAGCTGGTCGTCCGTCATCGACTCCGCGTAGCCAGACCGGCTCTCGAGTCCGGCGGGCCACCGATTGTACGCTGGGAGCTTGGCCGCGTCGAAGGCGCCGAACGTGAAGTTGGTGTGCACTTTTTCACCGTCCGCGCCCAGTGCTTCCTTGTCGGCGGTGGCGGGATCGGCATCGCCTGTTGGCAGCGGACGCACAGTGGCCGGCCACGCGTAGCTCGACGGATTGGCGACGACGTACGTGATGCTCACACCGGCCGTACCGTGAACCTTGTTGGTCATCTCGTAACGCGTCACCACCTGGCCGCCAGCGGAATGACCGGCGACGACGATCTTCGCGAGGTTCGGAAATTTCTTCTTGTCGGCGAGCTTGCGGATGAGTTCATCCACGAAGTCGAATGACGACAGCGTTGGGTGCGACGGCGACATGCCTCCCGAACGCCAGCTATTCGCGCCATTCGACCAGAGGACTTCGTTGACGTCGGGCTTATCGGGTGCGGCGATGAGCCGCGGCGCGAGGATGATCGTGTTGTCGAGCGCACCGGCAAGGAATCCAGCCGCCGTTGCGGTCGCGAAGTAGTGATCCGCATTGCGTCCGGCGCCATGGATCATGATAAGTGCGCGCGTGACACCGGTGTTTGGCGTGTCGAGCGAATGCGTGGAGTAGGTCATCGAGCGGCCCGGTCCAGTACCGTACGTCAGCCACTGTTCGCACGCTTTCGTGGCGGTGGTGCATGGCGCGACGCTCGCCTGCGCTGGTGCCGCACTGGGCAGGGAGCTTGTCGCGAGCACGGTGGCGAGCGCTGAAAAGATCGATGTACGGATGAGCATGTCGGCGGGTAGCGGGAGGATGTCGAACGAACAGTCAGTCTACGCGGCAGACCCGTTGTCGTGTTGAGCGAATCGAACTTCCCGCGGTTCAGCGCATCGTGAACGAGCGGTCCGCTTGAACGCCTTCTCCGCTCAGGACATTCCATTCTCCGCTTCACCCGCCAGATTCTGGGATGATTTCAATCCTGCTTAGCGCCGCGCTCGCCTTCGCCGCGCCCGATACGACCGAATACGTCATCGTCAATCACGGCCGAACCGCTGGCGCCATGCGCGTCGTCCAGGCAGGCGACTCCGTGACCGTGCAGTTCGATTATCAGGACAGGCAGCGTGGTCCGCATACGCTGACGCGATATCACTTTGCGCCTGACGGCTCGGTGCGACGAATCGAAGTCGGCGGGACGAACACCGGAACGGTGTCGGGCACCCCGGCGTCGGAGTGGTTCAAGATGAGCGGCGATACCGCCTCGTGGTTTGGTGGGGCCGACTCCGGAGTCGTGCGAACGACTGGCGCGCCATTCTACCTGATGCAGACGAACACGCCGTACGACGACGCGATGCTCGCGCGCGTGTTGTTGCATCGGCCAAATCACACCGCGGCATTGCTGCCTGTTGGAACAGCTCGCGCCGAGGTCGTCGCCGACACGACGGTGCTGCTGAACGGCAAACCGCAGCGCGTGCGCATGGTGTCCATCGACGTTGGTGCGTTCGAACCCGGCATCATCTGGCTCGATGCCGTCGACGCGGTGTTCGCGAGCGACGCCGGCTGGTTCATCACCGTGCGCAAGGGAGCCGAGGGCGCGCTGCCGACTCTTCGCGCGATCGAGAATCGCTGGCACGACAAACAATCCGCAGCGCTCGCCGCTCGTCTCGCGCCGGCGCCGGCGTCAGACGTCGTCATTCGCAATGGCGATGTCTTCGATAGCGAGCGCGGCGTAGTGCTGCCACACACGACGGTCGTGATGCATGGCGATCGCATCGTCGCAGTTGGACCGGATGCATCGGTGCACATCCCTCGCGGAGCAACCGTCATCGACGCCACGAACAAGAGCGTCATCCCCGGGCTGTGGGATATGCATGGGCATTTGTTCAAGGGCGCCGAGCTGTCCAACGGCGTAATGCAGCTC
>JBDTMO010000515.1:0-4447 GCA_039934235.1 bacterium
CCGACTATGTGACGTGTGTTGAGATCACAAAAGAGGCATGTTGAAATTTCTGTAAGATGTTGTACACGATAGCGTTATGGTCGTGAGTTCGCACAATATGTACATCGTATAGCTCTCTCAACCGACCGCCCTGGTGTGGTGACGAACCGTCATTTAGTGTGGACGGTGCGCATCACGTTGTGATGTTACGATCCGGGAATGTGACGCTGACTGCAGGCAGACCACTCTTGAGGGACTCGAGCACTGCCTTCACTGGCAAGCGAGATGGCACGGGTCTATCTCAGTGAGATGCCCCGCGTCGACAGAGCTGGGTCGAATTGCCCGTGGATGGCGACACTACAGCAGTCCAGGGCGACGTGCGACAGCGGAATCACGTGGCTCGCGCGGACCGCGAACTACCGCTCGAGCGCCTCGCGCGTCGATAGGCCGCTCACCGTCAGATGCCGCTGATTCCCGCGGCGTGGGCGACCAGTTGTCGAGCGCCTTAGAGCCAAGCGCGACAGGTGTTAACCGGCATCATCGGGGCACGCAAAAAGCCGACGGACGCTGCTCGAGCGCGCGGCACCCGGCAAATCAACTCAAGTTGGACTCGTCAGCGCCGCGCCGTTTCTAAGCCCACTGACGCCGCAAACGCGGCACGAAAGGTCGTCGCGCCCGCGGTGACAGACGTGGCGTACCTAGCGAACCGATTGTCTGCCGGCGTACCGGGGAACGACTTGATGCTGAAGCCGTCGTAGTCGCCTGGGCCGAGTACATGTCGGACGCGTTGGCAGTGACAACCGCAGCGGTCCCGTTGATGAGTGGTAGCCACGGTGTCCCGAAAGAGAAAAACGTCGGTGGCGCGTGGCGCGCCACCGACGCGCAGCATGTTTATTGACCGGTAACCGGCGTGTTCGTGAAGACCACCAGCATGCCCGCGAGACTCGGCCCACCTGTGATCCCCGCCACGGTGGTCATGGACGTCGACGGATACACGGTCACGTTGTGCTGGTACTTTTTCCCGATACTGGTCGTGACCTGACTTGTCGCTGTGTAGCCCGCGACTGGCGTTTCCCTGACGACCACCAAATCAGCGGATGCTGGCGCGCCGCGCGTAAACCACAACCGCAGGCAACTATTGGGTTGCAGCGAGTAGGTGAGCCGAGTGGGACTCTTGGGCTTGTTCAGCGACACCACTTCCAGCAGGATGTTTACGGGTGGGCCACTCACTCCAGCTGGGTAGTTCTTGCACACCACCAACTGCTCCGGAAATACGTCCTGCGCGCTCGGTTCTCCGATGCAGTCCACAGTGGTCGTGCATCCATCGGGAAAAGCATCCAGTGCGGCGGACGCGGTTGGAGCAAGACTGCTGGTTGTCGTGTCTTGCGCGCACGCAGACACGAGCAACAGCAACGCGCCAGCACATAAGGCTGGCAGACAGCGAGCGAGACGAGACACTGGTACCTCCACATCGAAGTAGATGCGCCTAAAGTGAACCGAGGGCCGGCTCTTAGGAGGCGAGCATCGTATGGTCCGTCATGGAGTGCTAGCAATCGCAAGTGATGCGCCGATCATTGTGCAGTGATATGGATCACCAAATCGGCATATTTGTAAAGTCAGTAACGTGTTGCGCGCAACACTCTTACCCGTTGCTAGAACGCAGCAGGGGAGCGGATTATGACTTTGTCAACCGTCTGGTACTGTGGCGAGTCTACCACACCTACTGTAGAGACAGTGCAACGTTTTTTTGGGTGTATTACCACAAAGAATGGCCCCCGAACCAGCCGACTCCCTCAGTTCGCTCAACCGCGCCGTCGAAACGTAGTCGCGTCCGTGGCACATTTTTTGGCCTCGGTACGGTGCAGAACCATCACAAGAAACTTGCCTTGCCTTCAGCCCTCCGCACGCGAGATCGCCCGTACCGCACACGCTGCATCCGTCAGCCATTTCGCGAGCTCCTCACGCGTCTCGATAACCAGGTCCGTGACAGTGAGATCTGGATGCAACTGCTCGGTCTCATAGCCAGTTGGCCGACCGCTGTGCCGGCCAACGACCCATGAGTGCCGCTGATCGCGCTCGCGTCCTTTCATAAGGGTTCTGGGGGAACGCCCAACGACGGCAGCAACGGCGCCGTACGTCGCGCGCTGGTGCATGCCATCAAGGGCGTCGAGAATTTCGTCGAGTGTATGCGGAGACAAGTGGATACCTCGCTGTGCGATTGGGTGACGTGCCGTTGGCCTCACCAACCTTGCTCGTCGAGTGAGGAAGTGCGTCACCAATCCATTGCGCGATGAACCGCATTGCCGCCCGCAAAAAGGACCCGCCTCCAGATCGGAAGCAGGCCCCTCTGCAATCACTCTGCGCGGGTTAGATCGCCGCTGACGCCTCGCTGGCGCTCCACGGCTGCCACCCAGCACGATACTCACGTGTGAGCCACTGATTGGCATCCGGCAGGTTCGTTACGCGCATTGCTGCACCGTCATACAGAATCCTCTTCGACTGCCCTGCCCGAAGTGCGACAACACCGAGCAGCATCGTCTCCGTAAGGCGCGCGGCATAGTCGAACGGAGAGCTCGCCTTGCCGTCGCCCTTGCACGCCTTCGCCCAATTCGCCTCATGCGACCCCTCGATGCGCGGCACAGACTTCGCGACCGACTCCGCGCGCGATGCGGCGGCTTCCGGAAAGACCTTTGGATTGTTGCCGTACGTCTCGTACGTAATGACTCCGCTATCACCAACGAACACGCCGCCGCCGCCGTCGCCGCCGGGTAGCGGAAAGTCAGCGCCGAACAATGGCATCAAGCCGCCGTCGTACCAGTGCAGGCTCACGGGTGGCGCCGAGCCACGCGCCGCAAATTCGTACCGAGTCGTCATCGCGAGTGGATACGTACCAGGATCCTTCGCGCCGCCGCCCCACGGCGTGGACGACGACATCACGCTCGTCGGATACTGGAGACCGAGCGCCCAGAATGGCTGATCGACCAGGTGAGCACCCATGTCGCCGATGGCACTCACCCCAAAGTCCACCCAGCCACGCCAGCTGAACGGGTGATAGGCGGGATGATACGGAAGAGCCTTCGCGGGTCCGAGGAAAAGATCCCACTCCAAACCCGCTGGAATGGTTTGCGGATTTTCCGCCATGGCCTTGAGTACCGCACGTTCGACAGTGCGCATGTTCCACTGCGGCGGTGCCGGAGGAAGCGCGCTGGTCGCGGCGGGCGCCGGTGCGGGCGGCATTGCGCCCGGTGCCGCGGGGCGCGGGATGCCCTGAGCCCAGTAGCGCAACGGCCGATCAGTCCAGATGTGGACTTCGCGGATGGGGCCAACCACGCCGGCGTTCACCAGTTCCACAATGCGCCGCGTGCCTTCCATGGAATGGCCCTGATTACCCATCTGCGTGACGACCTTCGTATCGCGTGCCGTCTTGGCGAGGATTCGCGCTTCCTGCACGGAGTACGTCAGCGGCTTCTGCACGTACACGTGCTTGCCCGCCTTCATCGCCGTGTACGCAATCACGGCATGCAGGTGGTCTGGCGTCGCAATCGACACAGCCTCGATGTCCTTCTGTTTGTCGAGCATGACGCGGAAGTCTGTGTACTTCGCAGCCTTCTCATACGCATTCTTCAGGGCAACGGCAGACGCGGACGGCTCGGTTTGTCCTTGCGCGGGACGCATGCGCCCCGCGAGAGAGCGCTCGACATATGGAAAGTCTGCATCGCAGATGGCCACGATGTTCACGCCCGCCGCGACGAGTGCTGCCATGTTCGACATGCCCATACCGCCGATACCGACCATGGCGACGTTGAGCGTGTCACTCGGCGCTTGATAACCGACACCGCCGAGTACGTGGCGTGGGACAATCATTGGCCCTCCGGCAGCGAAGGCGGCGGCGGTGGTCGCTGATCCCTTCACGAAGGACCGGCGAGAGATATTCGAAGAATCGTCCGCGGGCATGATGCGCGACCTCGTGTAGCGGAAGTTGGGAGAATGCGTTCCGATGAAGATTACTTCACGCGTGCCGGTCGCGGGAAGATGGCGCGAGAGGTTCGCGAGTCGGCCATCGCGTCAATCTGAGGCGCGCTCGTATTGCGCCGGCCACTTGATCTTCACGCCAAGCTCGCGTGCCGCGCGGAGCGGCCAATACGGATCACGCAGCAACTGTCTCGCGATGATGACGAGGTCGGACTTCCCGCTCCGAATGATGTCGTCCGCCTGGTGTGAGTCGGTGATCAGGCCAACCGCACCCGTCGGCACACCGGCATCACGGATCCGCTCGGCAAACTCAACTTGATAGCTCGGGCCTACGGGGATTTTCACGCCGTGAACGTTTCCACCCGACGACGTGTCGATGAGGTCGACGCCGCGCGAATGGAGAATGGACGCAAGTGCCACGGATTGCTCGATGTCCCATCCGCCCTCGATCCAGTCAGTCGCCGAGAGGCGCACCAACAAGGGCAGTTCGTCCGGC
>JBDTMO010000516.1:0-4439 GCA_039934235.1 bacterium
ATCGTCCGGTAGATCCCGACACTCGCTCGCTGCGCTCGCTCCTGCGGGATGACAGCGTGTTGCGTCGACCGGTTGATGTCGCCCCTAGGTCACGTCCTGGAAAGACTCACGGCTTTCGCGTATGCGGCTGGCGTCGTTCCGATAATCGTCTTGAAATCGCGAACGAAGTGCGCCTGGTCGCTGTATCCAAGATTCAGCGCAAGTGTGGATTGATTCACTGATCCTCCTGCGGCGAGCTGCGCAGCTGCTTCATGCAAGCGGTAGCGTTGAATCACCCACTTTGGAGTGGCACCGACGTATTTCGCGAACAGTCGCTGCAGCATGCGCTTGCTCAGCGAGTAGCGCTCCACGAGATCCTCGACCTTGAGGATCGTTCGGTCCGCCGCGGCAGCGTAAACGATCTCCGAGATGCGCGCGACGTTCTCATCAGGTGCCGGACGTCGTTCGCGGAGAAAGGTCTCGATGGTCTCGACTCGCGTTGCATCGTCGGTCGCCGCCTCGACCGCAAGGACCAGCGCGTCGCCTTCGGATCCAAAGATGTCGCCGACGTTGACTATGGTGTCTGCAAGGTCCGAAACGGGAATGCCGGCGAACGGGTAAAAGCCACCGGGCGTGAACTTCTCCGCAAATACGCCGCTCTGACCTTCCAGCATGCGCGAGAACTTCCCGCGCGACACGCCCGCGATTCTGCCGCCGGCGTTGCGTTCGAAAATCATGTGCACGCTGGGATGCGGCAGCGATTCCACTCGCTCCGGCGCGACGTCGCGAAGATCCCACTGCACGGACCAGAAATGCTCGACGTACAGCTCGAGGTCGGCAGACGGATGATATCGCGCGTGGTGGTAGCGTTGCGTGTCGGCGACCGCGGTGTTCAGCACGCCTCTGGGCGGAGCAGTCTTGCGCCGAATCATGAAGCTCGTCGCGTTTCTGCAATACGGCCGCAGTGCCGACGGCGATTATTCGGCAACGCGAACGGAGCAACCATGAGGGCACTCGCAGTCGTTCTCTGTATCACACTTGTTGGTCCTGCCGCGTACGGCCAGGTTGGTGCGCAGAATTCCGGAACATCACAGAGAGGAAAAGCAATGACGGCACGCGGAACGTTCGACGTGAAGGTGATCCCACAGCCTGCAGACGACAGCGCCGGCGGGCCCTTCGGCAGGTTGTTTCTCGACAAGAAGTTCCACGGCGACCTGGACGCCACGAGTATTGGCCAGATGATGGGCGCCCGAACTGCCGTCGAAGGGTCAGCAGGATATGTCGCGTTGGAGCTTGTGACCGGCACCCTGGACGGACGTCATGGCAGCTTCGTCCTCCAGCACAGCGGCAGCATGACGAAAGGTGTCTCGACCCTGATCGTTACCGTCGTTCCGGACTCTGGCACCAACGAGCTGGCCACGTTGGCCGGCACATTCGAGATCATCATCGCCGGCGGCAAGCACTCGTACGAATTCACCTACACGCTCGCTGGCGCCAGTCACTAAGACTATTTCTTGGGCAGTTCGCAGTTCAACATCCAGTTGATGCCAAACTTGTCGGCAAGCATTCCAAAGCGCGCGCCCCAGAATTGATCAGCCAGCGGCATGATCACGGTGCCGCCTTCACTCAGCGCCGTGAAGTACTGCTCGATCTCTGGAATGCTTTCGCAGTCGATGTTGACCCAAACATTGTTGCCAACGGCGAGTGGCATGCCCGGCATGCTATCCGATGCCATCAGCACTGCGGCGCCCTTCGTGAGGCGCGCGTGCATGATGCGATCCTCGGCGGGTCCGGGCGCGCCCGTTTCGCCAAAGGTCTGCATGGTCAGCTCGGCGTCGAGACTCTTCTGGTAAAACGTCATCGCCTCGCGCGTTGTGCCGTCAAAGTTCAGGTATGGTTGAAAAGCCTTCATGCGTCCGCGTCTCCTAAGTGAGGTGGATCCTCGTCGTCTTCATCCGCAACACTGGCGAAGAAGGTTCGTACGTCGAGCTCGAATGGGGGCACAGTATTGCGCGGCTGCCACACGAGATGATCGTCGATGAGCGCCGCACGATCGTCGCCCGGGCGCCAGACTTCGAATGCTTCGGCCTCGCCGTCGACTACCCAGTACTCAGGCACGCCCTGTCGTTGAAAGAATCGCCGCTTGGTGAGCCGATCATGTCGCGCGGATGAGGGCGATATCACCTCAACGGCGAGCAAGAGTTGCGTCACTGGGTCTTTCCAGCGCGGCATGCGGCCGTCAACGACGGGAATGACATAAATGTCAGGCTCGACGCGCGTTTGCGGTGCGAGGTTTACGGTGCTCGGACTGATGACGGTTTCGCCAAGTCGATGGCGGTTCACGTATTCCCGTACGAGAACGGCCAATTCAAACACAATGCGCTGATGCCTGTGACTGGGCGTCGGCGTCACGAGCAGCTCTCCATCGATGAGCTCGTAGCGCGGCGAGTAGCCCGGGCGCGCTTCCACAAGCTGATCGACTTCCTCGATCGTCCAAACGCGCTGGCGCAGGGCTGGCATGAACATAAGATGCTCGGCTGGGTGAGCTGATGGCAACTCGGCATCCCGCATCATGCCGACGTACGTCGCCCTACGCGTCATCATCTCAACGCATGCCGTACTATTTCGCGCGATTCTTCAGGATCTTCACAAACGAGCGACCGCGTAACTCATCCACCGACAGGCCGGTCATCGACACCGCGTCCTCCTCGGTGATCGCGCCGGAATTCACGCCGCGTAAAAAGAAGTTGAGCAACCCCTGTCCCGTGGCGGCATCATCGAACACATCGCCGACGAGCGTTGCCTGCGCCGCCTTGTTCACGAAGTTCGAGAGCCTCGCCGCCGCTGCATCGATGCCATCCAGGAAGAACGCATACAGTGCTGCGTAACGCGTCACCAGCTGCGCGGGATGCAAGTCCCAACCCTGATAGAACCCGCCGACAAGCGAGTGCTGGATGTCGTCGAAGTGCAGCTTCCACGCACCATGCACACTGGCCCAGTTCGCGTCCACCTGCGCGGACGTCAGCGCTTCACCCTCCGCGGCACGATGCAATGGCACGGGCATGACCGTCGTCGAGCCATCACTCAGCCACACTCCGGTGCCGGCGAACGCAACCTGCATCATGTGCTTCGCGAAATCACACGCCGGATGACGCATGCGCTGGTGCGCGGCCGTGATGTTCACGCCAGCCGTGTAATCGTACGTGCCGAAATGCGCGCCAACGAGACGCCCGGCTGACACCGCTGGGATCTGCGGCAATACCGATCGCCCCTCTGAATCGAGCACGATCTGCGGCGTCTCAACCATGACTTCGAACTTCAACGTCTCCGCGTCGAGCCCAAGCTTGCTCTCGAGCCGCACCAGCTCCGCTACCATGAACTCGACCTGCTCGAGTATCACGACCTTCGGAACCGTGACGACAAAGTTCTGCGGCAGCGCGTTCGTGCGCTTCACGACTTCCGTGAGCACCAACTCCAACGTGCGGATCGAGCGCAAACGTAGCTCTTCGTTCAACGGCTTGATCCGAAGGCCGATGAAGGGCGGCAGCGTCCCAAGCCTCATTCCGGATGCCAGGGCCTCGCCCACCGCAATGCAGTGGCCGTCCTCTTCGGAGTCTGGACGATTGCCGTAACCATCCTCGAAGTCGATGCGGAAATCTTCCACTGGTTCGCGCGTCAACTTCGCAATCACGCGCGCGTAGATCGTGTCCAGCGCAGGATGGCCTTCGATACCAAGCGCCCTGCCGAGCGCGGCGGGGTCGGGCGCGTAGTCACGCATGGCGCGTTGTGCGACATCGCCAAGTTTGCGCGCGGTGTCGGACGTAAAGATCTGCGCACCACCGTACACGGTGTGCACTGGCTGGCGCGAACCCGCTTCACCTGGATAGCGCGCCGCGAAGGCGAGATTTGCCGCACGAAGCGCGTTCGCGCCTTGAATTTTGTCGGGTGTCATGCGTTGTAGATCTTCCCGCTCCTTGTTCGGTAACGCTCGAGCACAGCCCGCGCCTGCGGGCGCAGGACGTCGCGAACGATGGTGATGCCGCGATCTTCCAGATACTTGTACGACGACGGGAACACAGGCCCCTCCTCAAAGTTCAGTCGAAACGCGTCCTCGCGACCTGCACCATACACGATGCGCTTGACACCACTCCAGAGCGAGGCGCCCAGGCACATGGCGCATGGCTCGCAGGAGGTGAAAAGCTCGTGCGTGGGGAATCCTGGCGCGGCAAGCGTAAAGGAGCCAAGTCGCTGTTGCGCCATCATGAACGCGACCATCTCGCCATGCAGGGTGCAGTTGTTGAGACGTACGACGCTGTTCATTCCCACGGCGACGAGCTTGCCAGAGTCCGCTTCGAAGATCGCTGCGCCGAATGGTCCGCCCGTTTCGCGCTCGACATTCTCGAGCGAGACGGCGATGGCGACGCGCATCCTGTCTTCGTCGGACGCGTAGGTGCGCTCCC
>JBDTMO010000517.1:0-4433 GCA_039934235.1 bacterium
CCGAGAATTGGGACAACTTCGCTGATCTCATCAAGGCGGGAATCGCTGGCGTCGAGGCCGGCAAGGGAGATGCGCCGAGGCCCGCGATCATGATTCATATCGATAAGGGCGGCGACATGGTTGCCACCAAGGCCTTCTTCGACAAGCTGCACAGCTACCACGTGAACTATGACGTCATCGGCCAATCATTCTATCCGTGGTGGCATGGCAGCGTGAATGACCTCCGCGAGAACATGTACTTCATGGCGACGACGTACCAGAAGGACATCATCGTCGTCGAGGCGGCTTACAATTGGCGGCCGGCGGAATACACGAAGAGGCCTGCGCCGTTTCCCGAGACCCCCGAGGGCCAGCGGCAATTTCTCGAGGAAGTCAATCGCGTCGTGCAATCAGCGCCGAACAATCGCGGCAAGGGAGTGTTCTGGTGGGAGCCGGCGGTGACGCGGGGCGGGCGCGGGTTCTTCGACCAGGACATGAATGCGCTGCCAGTGATGACGGTGTTCGACCGATTTACGCGTCGCTGACGTGCGTTATCCTGAAGTTGTCCGCGCCACACCAACGCCTGCGTCAGCGAATTGGGGAGAAGGCGAGCGGCCGGAGATACGCCACGTTGGTGACGGTAACCGATCCATTCACCGCGTACTTCTCGTCCTTGTTGATGCGCTGCCAATCGGGATGCGAACCGAAGACGCCCCATGCCTTGTAGCGCGCCGTCATGTCCTCGAACGTCAGCATGTAGGTCAGGCTGGGAAGCCGCGTGCCAAACAGGTTCTCGCCAAAGAACACCGGCGTCATTCCGATGGAGCGGAACAACCCGATCTCCGCCTCGTTGAACATCGCGATCTTGCGCTCGAGCGCAGTTGCACTGCGGGCTTCATAGGTGCGCAACTCGAATACGCGCGCCGGCCGGCTCGCTGGCCCGGGCGGGACCTCGACACTGCTATGCCCCGTGAACGCACGCATCAGCCGCGAATCGTATCGAAGGTACGGCAGGTCGGCGCCCGTCTCGAACGTGCGCTGCGCAGCCATGAATGCCGCGTCGGCATCGAGCTTTTCGGCGACGGTGCGCACCGCGTCGATGGAAGGATACTCGATGAGAACGAGGAGGGACTGCGACGGAAAACCCGTCTCGGGAGAAAACAGGCCAACCGCCCCAGCACCCGCACGAGCATATGCTGGAACGAGCGCGTCCTTGTAGAAATTGCGAAGCGCAGTCGAGCTGATGTCGCTGCGCAATTCATACGTACGCAACTCGTAGTGGTGCCGGCTGTCGGCCGCAGCGGTCGGTGCGCGGAAACCAGTGGTCACTGACGCACCGGTGATGAGGCCAGCCTTGATCAGGTCGCGGCGATGCATGACAGGAATGTGGAAGGAAGACAACAGAGGGCCGCATCGTGGTGGTGCGGGCTGGCGACAGATATAACATTGTGCGTCGACAGAATCACGTGCGTGACCAACGGAGGAAGTTTCAAATGACCGCGAACAATTCCAGCACACAGCATGAGAGCGGCACGTTCGCCGCGCGTCGCGTGCGCGACATGCTTCTCGTGGCAGCAGTCGCGATTGCGTCGATCGGCGGAACGGCCAGGGCGCAGGGATCTGAGAAGGCCGCGCCGCTCAACACGCTCACCAGCGCAGAGCGTGCGGCGGGTTGGAAGTTGCTCTTCGACGGAAAGTCGTTCAAGGGATGGCGCGGACTGGGTTACTCGGGAATTCCCGCCGAGCATTGGAAGGTGGAAGACGGCGCGATCAAGAAGGTTGCGACCAAGACCGTTCCCAAGGACTCCGCTGGGAAACCCGTCACTGGTGGCGATCTCATGACCGAAGCCACCTTCCGAAACTTCGAGCTCTCGTGGGATTGGAAGATGACGCCCGTGGGGAACAGCGGCATGAAATACAACGTGTCCGAGGCGCTCTCGACCGGTGTGCCGGAGACTGCCATGCGGCCGAGTACGGGGCATGCCGGCGAGTCGCACTCGGCCATCGGCTTCGAGTATCAGATGATCGACGACGACCGTCACTCAGACGGCAAGTTGCCGACGCACCGGACAGGCGCGCTGTACGACCTGATCACCCCGAACGAGAACAAGCACGTCAACGCGATTGGTGAATGGAATCACTCGCTCATCAAGTTCGTTGGCAATCACGGCGAGCACTGGCTCAACGGGCAGAAAGTGGTGGAGTACGAGTTGGGTTCACCGTCGTTCACTGCGCTGGTTGCGGCGAGCAAGTACAGGACGATGCCGTGGTTCGCCGACCGCCGCACCGGGCACATCATTCTTCAGGACCACGGCGACGAGGTGTACTTCCGCAATATCAAGCTTCGCGAAGTGCCGTGATGACGCTGACGGCTTGCTCGCTGGCGCTCGCGTGACGGCTGACTGCTTGCTCGCTGGCGCTCGCGGGACGGCAGACTGCCAACCGCTTGCTCACATGACGGCTAGCGAACGGGCTGAAGCGTCACGGGACCGAATAAACCTGACGGACGAACGGACCACTTCGAGGCATCGAAGGGCTTGTAGTCGATGCCCACGAAGTTGATGTCCTTGAAGATCTTCCACGACACGCCTCGAATGTCGAGGTCACGAATTCGGTTCGCCGACAGGTTCGTGACCTCGATCTCGAGCACGTTGCCCGTGCGACGCAGCGGACCCGTCTCGACGTGGAAGGGACTCGTGAACAACACACCCAGCTCTCGGCCATTCAGCTTTACACGCGCACTCTCGGCGACACGTCCCAACGCGAGCACATGGCGGCGTTCGGCATCGGGAGCATCAAAGGTGAGCGTGTAGCGCGCTGTACCGGCAAAGCGATCGGCATCCGCGTCGCCGCGGCCGGTCCATCCAGTAAGCGAATCCGTCGTGTAGGCGCGCGGAAGCACCGGTCCGCCCTCGACGAACGACACCCTCCATGTACCGCGAACTGTCACCGCGGCGGCAATGCGCTCTTCGTAGCGCCACGCGGCGCCGCGTACGGCGCGATCGAACGTACGCACGATGATCGACTCGCCGGCGTCGAGTTGCACGCGCAGCTCGATGCGACCTCCCTCGATGCGCGTTTGTGCGAGTCCGGATCGTCCCGACATCGGGTCCATGAGCGCCACCGACGCTGGATGGCCCGCGAGAGGAACCCACCTGCTGACGGGTTGCGAGGCAACAACGAAGTACTGCCGGCCTGAAGCATCGCGACGTCGGATTACCTTGAGGTCACCCTGATCAGCAAGCGGATCCTTACGAACGCCGCCCGACGAGAGCAGCGGCTCGATATCATCGCCTGACAGGAGGCGTCCCCTTCCGATTATCGCCGAGCGTACGCCGTTGCTCGCGGCACCCCACGCGATTGCTCCCGCTGCGGTGGCGAGCTGCGCGCGACGCTCCGCAAGACGCGCGACGCCGGGCACATCGGTTGGAGGTGCGCCAACGAAAATCACAGTCGCACCTTGTCGCGCTAGCGAAAGCAAGCGGTCGAAGGTTTCGGTCGGCATGTGAACCGTGGGCGGAACGACCAGCGCAGAGTAGCTGGCCTCGTGCGCAACGAGCCGACCGCCGCGCGCAGTGAGTTGGCTGGATAGTTGGCGGTCAGACACATAATCCACTCCATAGCCCGACTCATGCAGCGTTCGCGCAAGTTTCCCGAAAGGCTTGTCATGAAACCACTTTGGATCGTGGATGCGAAAGTCCATGCGTTTTCCAGCAGCGTCATGCCAGTTGTCCGCGATCGGCCAATAGAGCAGCACGTCGTTGTCAGGCTCACCCGCCTGCAGGAATGACTGCACGCGTGCGACGTATTGGTTGAAGGCAGGGAGATCGCGCCAGAATGCGTTGCGCGGATTGAACTCCGTGGACGCATAGAACTGCCAGCCGGGCCATGCAACGCTGGCCGGCGAGTACGCCGTGCCGTGGTAGATGAGGTGGTTGATTCCCGCGAGGAACATTCGGTCGGCCGCTTGCTTGATCTCGTCGAGCGTGCCGGTGAAATGTTCGCCGAGCCACGTGAATGACTCCGCGGAGGCGAGTCGGTGACCAGCGACATGCGCTGCTGACGACGCAAACTTGTTGATCAACGGATCGCCATCGGGCCCGCCAAGCACGCCAAAGATTTCCGTCTCGGGAATGTCAGCCGCCGCATAAAGATCGAGGAGATTGCCCGGCGACCCATGTGCCTGCTCGCGCATCAGCGAGCCGTGCGCGTGCGACCACGTGGTGAGCTGGCCGACGAAATTCTCCAGGAGCATTTCGTCGAGCGTCTGCCGGTAGTCCGACTTTACGCGTGCAACGTGATCAGCGTCGCCACGCCCGCTCAGTGCAGGCAACTCCGTCGCGAGATCGTAGCCGCGATGCGTCTTGAATGCCTCAAACAATCCTGCCGAGGCGTCTCCAGTGTATTCGAAGGAGTCATGGAAATACGAGCGAATGGCTCCGCGCGGCACCCTT
>JBDTMO010000518.1:0-4416 GCA_039934235.1 bacterium
CTTGCACGCCCAGACGAGCGCATGCTCGATGTGGACGCGCGGATCTGGCGGCAGCCTCCGCCATGGCGACGAAATCAGCGGCACGTCCGCTCGGAGTGTCGTTGCATTCACGAGCATTCCGCGCACCTGATCCAACCGTCCTAAC
The DNA here is from genome assembly GCA_039934235.1 of bacterium. Taxonomy (GTDB): domain Bacteria; phylum Gemmatimonadota; class Gemmatimonadetes; order Gemmatimonadales; family Gemmatimonadaceae; genus AG11. The sequence goes on from JBDTMO010000518.1 coordinate 146, forward strand.
GCGGCAGCCGTGATAATCGCGTCGACGCGCGCGCCGCGACTCGCCAGCGTCTCGGCCGGATCGACATAGCCAAAATGTAGTGCGGTGAGCAGCGGTGATTCATCGTCGGCCACGCCATTCACGCTCGCGCCGTAATCGAGCAGCGCTTCAGCAATCGGCGATTGCAATCCTGCGTTCGCCGGATGCACACTCGATACGAGAAGGTTCATCGTGGTTTGCAGCGAGTCGGCGCCATAGGTATCGGCCAGCGCGTCGGGTGACGCGCCCGCATCGAGCAGGAATCGCGCGATCTCCACGGCATTCGCCGGCGTCTTCTGTCGAAAGTCTTCCACGCCATTGGCGGCCACGTAGTGCAGGAGCGTGCAGCGGTGCAGTCGAGGCGACCGCGCACGAATGAGCGCCGGAGTCGCGCGAAGGAGTGCGGACAGCGTTTCGAGATCGCCGTGTACAATCGCATCGGCGGCGCGCTCGAAGTCGGAATGATCTCCGTCGGCGTGGGCATCGCCACTGATGTGGTGTGCGAACGCGGCCCAGTTCTCGAAGCCGTGCGCCCGTGCGATCAGGAACTGCGCGTCCGCGAGCGCGAAGCCATCGGGCGCAACCCGGTCGTTGATGTACCTGACCGCGCGGTCCATGCTGTGTCGAACGAACTCCGATGGCGCGATGTCGAGTCGTGCGACGAGCGTCTCGAGCCATTCAGTTGCCCAACGGCGGACGGCGTCTGCGTCGGCGGAATGCACGGCGACGACGAGACTTTTCGCGCGTTTCCTGTATTGCTCGAGATTGGGCCGAGGCGGAAGTGGAAGCGTATCCATACGAAGCTCCTTGCAGAGGTTCGCCTGTCGTCCGCTTATGTCAGGCGCAAAGGAGATTCGTGGACTTCTCTTGTGTTCCAACAGGGTGGGCATGGCCCTTTCCGCGGACAGGATGCGCCCCTTGCGCTTGCACTTGACGCTAGATGGCTCGGCGGTGGACGTCAAGCTGACCGCTGTTGTTTCGCACACCAGTGCCCACGGGTGTCACGCCAAGGGTCATGCCGGGCGAGGTGCGCCTTTCCTGTCGCTCGATGACGCGCGACCTGACATCGAGTCGATGAAGATGCCGAAGACGATCGATCGAAACGGCACTGGGTCGCGCGCGGTTGCCGTTTCCGGAATGAGCTTTCTGAGGAGAGCCACGCCCTTTTGCCAGCGGGCGAAGTCTGGTCCCTGCGCGGGCTCCATGGTGTACACGGTTCCGTGCACCACCACGCTACTCCAGTCGAAGACGCCCATCACTTCGTCCACTTCGAGCGCCACCCACGGCCTGTGGCGGAGCGTCGACATCTTCGCCCCGTGCGACGTGCGCGCGTACAGCCACCCGTCAGCGTAGACGTAGTGAATTGGCGTAATATCCACGCGGTCGTGGAACGAGAACGCCATACGGCCCACCACGCCGCGTTTGAGCATCGCAAGGCATTCTGCCGGCCGCAGCGTACGCATGACAGGGCCTGATGCCACACGGGGGCGAATCGCTGGTTTGCGCACGCGAGCCGCTGTCGCTCCGGCATCGGTGGGCGGGCGTGTCAGTGCCATGAGGTGTCTCCCAATGAAAGCAGTCGCGATGCGACGCTTGATCAGACGCGCATCGGCCGGGCCAGACGAATCAGACGAGCGAGAACGGAGGGTACTGGTCAGTGAGCAGCAGAAGGTATGCCTCGACGCGCGTGTTCCACCGCAACACGCCGACGCCAAACTGGTACAGGTCGCGCGGGTAGCGTCCGGTGAACAATATGGAGAACCAGGCAATGATGGTGGTGAAGGCCCACACCATGGAGAGTGCGGTGACACAAAAGATGTGCGGGATTGCCAGGATGAGCCGGAAGCCGACGGACAGGCGATCGCGCGGCTCCGCAGCGTCGGGGATGTCGACGAGTGCCGCATAAGGGCCGTCGCCAAAGGGCGGATATTCATCGCGCAACAGCGCGACGTATGCCACGGCGCGCACGCGCCAACGCAGATAGTAGCCGACCATCGTCGCGAGGTTGCCAGGGTAACGCCCTGTGAAGAGGATGCCGAACCAGGCAATCATGGTGATGACGCAGGCGCCGATGCCAAGCACGCCGCCACCGCTGCCCCACTCGTAACGTGGGCTGTCACCACCGCCACTCCACGTCGCTGCGGCAGCGAGCGGCCCCCCGACGAGGATCAGTTGTGGAATAGCCAGCAGAGGGCGAAAGAAGGTCGTCAGCCGATTGTGCCCTGAGAGGCAAGGGTCGACAAACACCCGGACAGGGTAGACGACGTGTGCGCTCACCGAAGAGGCAGCGTGCGTTCCCATGGAAGTCGCCTCGCAATGCGATAAGGGCCGCGCCCGCGTGTGACGCGGTGACAACTCCAATCAGCCGTGTGTGCGCCGCGGAACCAGTCGGGAGCCCGCCGCGTCGCGTGTCGGGACAAACGCGTATGCGGCAGCGATGAGCAAAACTCCCGACGCGCGTTGCTGGTATTCGCGGACGGCACGACGCGCAGTCACGCGCCACCATTCCTGCACACCGAGCAATGCCGACTCAAAGCCCCTCGAGGAGGGTGCATGCTACAGATCCGCGATATCATGACGCGACAGCTGTTCACCGTGACGCCAGAGACCACGCTGCGGGAAGCTGCCGACCTGTTCGCACGTCACCATATCAGTGGCGCACCGGTCCTCGCGGGACACGAGGTCGTGGGGGTCGTGTCGGCCAGCGACTTCATCGAGTTCGTCGCGTCGCATGAGGGCGGTCGATTCGGGAACGACACCGACGCCGACGACGACGAACGCACGCACGAGGAGTTCGACAACGAGATCCCGAGCCTCGTCTTCAGCGACCGCGCGCCCGAGGACAACGACGACGAGGCGGAGCCGTTTCATCCGGATAACGGCCCGCCCGCGGACCTCTTCTCCGAGTACACGGTGGATGAAGTGATGTCGCGCTCAGTCTGTTCGCTGGCGCCGGACGCCAAGGTGGACGAGGCGGCGGAGGTCATGTGGCAGGCCGGCATCCATCGCCTGCTGGTGCTCGATAACGGGCGGCTTCGCGGCATCGTCTCGATGTCCGATCTCGCTCGCGTGCTGGCGACGTCCTCGTGAGGGCTCGCCGGCGAACTTCGGTTGCGGAGTGATCGCCATGATGAAGCATTCGGTATCTCGACGTGCAACCGGGGTCGTCCTGCACTGCCTCGTGATGGCTATCGGACTTGCGCCACGCGTGTTTGCTCAGGCTGCGGGTTCGCCCCAGCCCGCCCGAGCGCTGCATCAGGCGATCGCCGCTGGTGACATCATCGGCGCACGGCATGGCGACCTTCCTCGCTATCGCGAGGCGCTGAGCGCGCTCTACGCCGACAGCGCCGCGCATGCGCTCTGGCTCGACGGTGCCGGCCTCACCGCGAATGGCGAGGCGTTGCTTTGTGCGCTCGCGGCAGCCGGATCGCGCGGCCTTCGGCCCGCCGACTATGACGTGGAGCTGTTAGCGCAGCGCGTGCTGGCTACGTCCACCGGCGACGACGAGGCACGGCTGCGATTCGACGCGGCGATGTCGCTGGCCGCCATGCGATTCCTCGATCATGTGCACCGAGGTCGCGTGGATCCGCGCACGCTGGGATTTGCGCTTGGTGTTCCGCACGCGCTGCACGACCTCGCACCACTCGTGGGCTCGTTGAGCGACGCGCGCCACGTCAGCGCTGCAATCGACGCTGTCGAGCCTCCCTATGCGCGCTATCGGGCGCTCGAGCGCAGTCTCACCGTCCTTCGCGCGCTTGCTGCGGACTCGTCGCTCACCGCACTTCCCGCTGTACGCGGGAGCGTGCATCCGGGCGAGACATGGGCGGGCACCGCCTCGCTCGAACGCCTGCTCCTGGCGCTCGGCGATGTGCCGGCGAGCACCGCCCGACAGGCGAGCGACACCCTTGATGGTGTGCTCGTGAGCGGCGTGAAGCACTTCCAGCGGCGTCATGGACTGGCGCAGGACGGCCTGGTTGGCGGAGCAACGTTGGCCGCGATGCGCGTTCCGCTCTCGCGGCGAGTCGAGCAGGTCGAGCTCGCGATGGAGCGGTGGCGATGGCTGCCCGACATCGTGTCGACGCGTGTGGTGGTGGTGAACATTCCCGCGTTCCAGCTTTACGCGTTCGACCGCGAGACGTCGGGCGAGCGGCCGGTTGAGCGGATGGACGTCATCGTCGGCAGCGCTTACAACCGCAGGCGCACGCCAGTGTTCACGGGTACGATGCGGTCCGTGGTGTTTCAGCCGTACTGGG
>JBDTMO010000519.1:0-4409 GCA_039934235.1 bacterium
CGAATCGCGACCGAATGATGTTGCTCGCGACCATGTCCGCGGCCATGGTGTTGCCCACGGTGACGAGAAACGACTCATAGTGCGCGAAGCCGCGGTCGAGGCCTGACTCTCTCGAGGCATACGCCAGGTTCCCAACAAACGCCGCAGTGAGATACCCGCGCTCGCGAAGCCTCTCAGCGAGAGTGGGATACTCGGCGTTGAGTGGCACGCGCCAATCGGACGAGAGGTCGCGCGCCGGATGTCCCGTGAACATCGAGGCGTGCGAAGGCAATGTCCACGGCGCGGAACTTGTCGCGCGATCGAACACGACGCCGCCCTGCGCAAAGCGGTCGATGTTGGGCGACGTTGCGCGTTCGTATCCGTAGAGGCTCATGTCGAGTGAGCGTACGGTATCGAGAATGAGCAACAGCACGTTCGGCGAGTTGTCCGGAGGGGCGGGGAGTTGCGCGATGCTCGAACGTTCCTCGAGCAGGTGCCATCCGGTGGTCACTCCTGCAGTCACCATCACGATGGCGACCGCAATGGGAAGCGTGCGTTTTAGCAGCGAAGCAAAGCCGGTTGGATGCGCGTCAATGAGGCGCGCGATGGCGACACCAATGCCGAGCGAAACGATGATCCGCGAATAGAGTTGAATGCCCCGCGGATAGAACGCGACCCCGAGCACGGCGAGGGTGGCCAGCAGCGCGATAGCGATGTGACGAAAGCGGTCGGAATGCCACCGCTGGTCCACGGCCCACGCCAGCGCACCGGGAATGGCGAGCGTAATGGTGGCTGCGACGGGCGCGGACCATACCAGATGCTCGCTGACGTGCATGTACTTCCCGAGACCATAGCGCAGGAGCATCGCGATCGCGACCTGGGCCATGCCTCCGAGTAGACCAAACCAGAGGGCGATGCGGAGCAGCCCCACCGCGTTGCGCGAGTTCGTCGGTCGTTTGTTGGCGACCGGACCATCCGACGACGGCGTTGTCACCATGTCAGGAGAGGGCAGAGTGAACTGCTTCACAGCGCCACCCGGCAATTCACGCTCGTGGGGACAGGACGCATCTCCAGCATCCTCGCTGAGTGGGTGTGAATGACGCCGACACAACAGTCCAACGACGATTATCGCGACGACGTCGCAACCTTCCGCGCGACCATTATGGGCTCAGCCTCGTGTCGCCGCTAGAGTCGTCTTCAGCAGCTCGCGAATCTCTCCACCCCCCGTACATGCAGTCGGTTCGCGCGTAGTTGTAGTGCATCTCGGGCACGCCGCCAGTGAACGAAATCTGCAGCTCGCTGTTGTCGTTCACGGTCTCGAGACGAACGAGCGTCGGCGCGTCTCGCACGGCTTCCTTGCCTATGTCGTCCATGCAGATCATGCGCAGCGCCATCATGGAGTCGATGACTGAGATGTTGTCCAGGAAGTAGAGGGCCTCGAGGTCGTCGACTCCACGCCGGGGCCTACCGCTTTCGGCCAGGTTACGAATTGCATGATTGGCATTGTTGGCATGTCGTTCAAGCGCCGCCGCCACGCCAGCAGCACCGCTCAGTGCACGGCCTTGATGTAACCCCAGCCATCGCGCTGCCTCTCGACCAGTTCGTAGATGCCTTCGGGCACTGTCCCGACACCAGAGAACAGCTGGCCCTTCTCCACCTTGTTGTTCTTCAACGCAACCTCGCACACCGGGAACGACAGGTTCGATTGCGGAGCGCCTCCGTGACTTCCGCTGGCACCGTCGACTTCTCCGGCAGCACGGGCTTGAAGCCCCTTCCCGTGCATCACCACCTCGATCTTTGCGTCGGTGTTGCCTGCGACGTCCTTGACCATCGCATGACCGCTTTCTGCTCCAGGCTGTCGCGGCTCGTAAGATCGAACACGACGCGGTAGCCAACCATCGCGTCCCCGGCTGCGCCGGCAATGGCGAAGCCACGGTGAAGGGCGTCTCTCGATAGGTTGTCAAGGCACCCCGTCTTTCCCTATTTCATTCTTTACGACCCGATAGCGGCGTCCTTCGTCTCGCTCCTACGGGATGACGACGCTATCGCCGCCGCTCACGCACGATCCTGAACTCCCCGTCAATAACGACGTCCGCGCTCATGGCCTGCGGGGCGATGAGCGTGTGCTCGATGGCGAGCACCTGCTCGACGAACGGCGCATCGATGTCGCGATTGCGCAGCCGGCGTCGCTCACGCGTCGCCATGCTCGTCGCCTCGAGGAAGATCCGAACGTCGAGATCCGCAAGCGTCAGCACATACGTGCCTTCGACAATGAGGATGCCCGCGGCAGAAAAGTCGGCTCGACGCGTGAGGAAGCGATTGCCGGGATAGTCAACGCTCGGGACCGTGACGTCATCGCGCCCGTCGCGAAACAGTGCGATGTGCGACGCGAGTCGATCGAGATCGACCTCCTGCGGCCCGACACTCTGGAGGTCGCGCTCACGGTGTTCGTGGTTGGTGCGTGGAGGACGATGGAAGTAGTCGTCCTGGTGCAGCACCGCGCTCGTTCGACCCTCGGTGCCTAGCGCGCGCGCGAGCTCAGCGGCGGTCACCGACTTCCCACTTCCCGATTCTCCCGCGATCCCGATAACAGTCCGAGCGTTCGCCAGATAGTCAGTCGTCATCAAGCGCGCGAGCGCGCCCGCGAGGTCGGCGGAATGGGTCATCCGTCGAGCAGTGACAGGCGTCCTGCTTGCGCAGCGTGCAGGAATACGATGCCCGTGGCGCTGTACGCCATGCGCTTCGTTCCGGCTGGCGCGCCGGTCTGCCCATGGAAGTATTCCTCGAACGCGAAGTCCGGCAGCGAGCGGAGATGCGTGTCGACGAGATCGTGCAGCGTTCGACGATCATCGTCGCGGTTAATGCGCGCGAAGGCGAGACCGAGCCAGCCAAGCCAGATCAACCAGATGCCGCCGTTGTGGTATTCGTGCGGGCGGTTGCGAAAGCCGTGCAGATGATAGCGCGCGAGTGCAGGCCAGTCAGCGTGACTCTCGTCGATGACGGGATGAAACGCCGGCGGCAATTCGCCGCGAGCGAGAAACTGATGACTAGCGAATGCCAACGAGTGCATGCCGATGCCCGGACGCGCCTCGGACGTCGCCAGAAGGGCGCACGAGGCGAGATCGAAGACGTCGTACACGCGTGTGGGAGTGAACGCAGCGAGCGGATAGCGGCGTTCGGTGTCAGCGAGCGGCCAGAACGCAGAAATTCTCTCACCGATTCGATCGGCCTTCTCGCGCCACGCGGGCACGCCGAACGCGGCGCTCACGAGGTGAAGTCCCCACGCGCGCAACACCTGCTCGTGCAGGACATATCCCTCATAGACATATTCGTCGGCCCAGTTGGCACCGGCCGGGCAATAGAGCAGGTGGCGGCCGTTGTACTCGATTGTCTCGAGCATGCGGACCACGAGCGTCACGGAGTCGCGATGCGCGCTGGCGTCGATGACGCCGGCTCGCGCGCCGAGTCCGACGCCAATGAGATACCAGAGTGCGGCGTCGACGCGAGGGACGAGCGTACCAAAGCTCACCAGTGGCGGCTCGCCGTCGCGGAACGCATAGTTGGACGCAATCTGTCCCCCTGCGCCCTGCAACGCGCGCAGATGCTCCAGTGTCCGTTCCAATCCCGAGGTGATGACGTCGTCCTCGATGAGTAAACCGGCGATGCCCGCCATCACGGCATCGCGCGCGAACGTCGCACCGTAGTTCGCGTGCGACGATTCCGAAGCGCGAATGCCGTGCGGTCCGCTGAGCGACTGCAGCAGGGAGACAGCGGCGGCGTAGTGAGGGGTAGGGTCGGTCAACGGACCTCGCTGGACGATGATCGCACGGGAGTCGCGCGCGCAGAACATAGCCCTGGATACCCACCCAAGTGAGAGAGAATCGAGCGATGGACTCCACGACGGCACCGCAGCGCCCAACGCTGTCGATGATTCAGATTCTCAACATGAACGTGGGGTTCTTCGGCATTCAATACAGCTTCGGGCTGCAGCAGAGCAACATGAGCCCGATTTACAAGTACCTTGGCGCCAACGAGGCGAGCTTGCCGCTGCTCTGGCTGGCGGGCCCGATGACGGGTCTCCTGGTGCAACCCATCATTGGCGCGATGAGCGACCGCACGTTGACGCGGTACGGGCGGCGCACGCCGTACTTTCTCGTCGGGGCGGTGCTGTGCAGCATTGCACTCCTGTGGATGCCGTTCAGCCCCACGCTCTGGATGGCGGCAGGACTGCTCTGGATTCTCGACGCGGGCAACAACGTAACGATGGAGCCGTATCGCGCCTTCGTCAGCGACCTGCTCGACGAGCGCCAGCACTCGATTGGGTTCCTGACGCAGAGCGCGTTCACCGGACTTGGACAGACGCTGTCGTACCTCACGCCGTCGATCCTGGTGTTCGCCGGCCTGAACCGCGACCGGGTGAATGCGCAAGG
>JBDTMO010000520.1:0-4405 GCA_039934235.1 bacterium
GTTCACCGTTCACCGTTCACCGTTCACCGTTCACCGTTCACCGTTCACCGTTCATTTACTGCCGATCTCCTTCCACTCACCAACTCGGTAACGCGGTTCCCTCGGCGGTCCGTTTCGCTGGAAGGAACCAGTTCGTCCCAGCCCGCTCCACATCACGCGTACTTCGGTGAGGGCGGGCTTTTGTTCGCCGCCTTCCTCGTACAGCGTTGCGATGGCGTCCACATTGCCGTACACCCGCACCGAGAGCTTTCCGCTCGCGGGATCGTCGGTGTGCAGCGTGACATCCGCGAGCGGAAGCACCGATCCAGACTTTACGTAAAGTGGAATCTGCTCGAGCGGTGCGCGCACAGTGATCTTGTTGCCTCCCTCCTGCCGTAGGCTGGTCCAGAAATCGAACCATTCGCCCTTCGGCAAGTACACCTCCCGCTCGGCCTTCCCTGCAACCATCGGCGCGACGAGCAAGCTGTCGCCCATGAGATACTGGTCGTCAATCGCGTAGGTTTGTGCGTCATCAGGATAGTCCATGACGAGCGGACGAAACGGTGGAAGCCCAGTGCGATTGTATTGCACGAATGCCGAGTGGAGGTATGGCACCAGCTTCATGCGAAGTTCGAGCGCGCTGCGGCAGAGCGTCTCCACCTTCTCCCAGTCAGGCGCAAAGTGCCCCGCGTTGTTCTCGTTGCGGTCGGTCTGCTTCCAGGGCGGGTTCTTGATGTACCACGCGTTGATGAGCGCCATCGGTGAAAGGACCGCCGACTGAATGCGACGGACGAGATCCTCCGTGCTCGTCGCATGGCGCACTTCAGGCGTCCAGAGCAGCCCACTCAGCCCAGCCTTTGCCACGCCCTTGATGAACGTCGCGTGGTCATAGAGGTCGCTGTAGAGGACATACGGGTACGGCGCAGCGAGCGCGCCGGCCGACCGCACGAGCCCATACGTGCGACGCCCGCGCTTCTCGAACACGGCATCGATGGTATCCTGGTAGCGTGCGCCGAACAGGCAATGCATCTGCTCTCCGTCGGCGCCAGACGGAAAGCGGCTCAGCTCGGGGAACGACCAGTTGCCGGTAAAGTCGGAGTTGTCGCATTCGTCGAGCTTGTAGCCGGAGACGCCGAGTGCAACGTGTTCCTTCTGGTGAAAGTCGCCGAAGATGGTGCGCGCCTCCGGCGTGATGAAATCGGGCACGAGCCCGCCCCACACCTCGTTGTCGCCCGAGTGCTTGCGGAGTGGTTCGTGAATTGGCGACGTGGGATGCGTAAAGGCGTGCTCCCACAGGTTCACGCGATAGTGCGAGGCGCCGAGCTTGGAAATCATGCCTCGCGCATCGGTGAACTTGTCGCTGAACACGTAGCTGCATGAGTACGCGTGCGTCTGCCAACCCGGCTCGAGTCCCAGCACATCGCACGGGATGCGCCGCTCGCGAAATTCCGCGGCGAGCTTCAGGACGTCGTTCTGCGAGAAGGCGCTCTCGCAGCGGTACCACACGCCCAGTCCCCAGCGCGGCGGCAGTGGCCCGCCGCCAGAAAAGAGGTTGTACCGCTGCACGGCCTGACGCATGGTCGGCCCGCCAAACACGTAGACGTCGACGCCAGTGGCAATCGGAATTTCGATGAGCACGTCACTGGCAACTGTGCGCGTCTTGTTGCCGCAGTAGATCGTCGCGTAGCGTGCGGTGTCGATGAGGACGCCGTAGCCTTGCGTCGTCACATAGAAGGGAACGGGCGCGTGTGAATCACCACTGTCGAGGATGGGATCCGCGTTCACCCGCAACTTCTTCTTCAGTCCGCGCTGCATGAACGACTGGAACTGCAATCCAAGTCCGTACACCAATTCATTTGCGGCGAGCGGCAATTTCACGAGGAAGCCGCGTTCGCTTGCCGTTCCCGTTGGCGTCACCGGCGACGATGACACAGTTGGCAAACTGCCCAGCGCTTCGGCTGCCGGTTGGTGGCGGCGCGTGGATGTCGGTGTGATTCGTTCTGGCGAACCCATCGTAAACTTCCAGACGCCGGGATTCACCTGGTCCGCATCGGCGCTGCCCATTTGCGCCATCAATGTCCTGACGGGCGCGTCGACGTCTGGCAGATGCGTGAGCAGCGCTGCTCCGGCGGAGCGCGAGAGAAACTGTCGTCGGTCCATTTTTGGACATTGGTGTAGGGAGGTCGCGCGGCGAGCTTAACGCGACCGTCCGTTCGCAGCAAGGCGCGCTCGAATGGTTCGCCGCTGCGTTGTACTGGTGACGGTGCGAGCGCTCGAGCATGACATCGTAGTGCGTGCGCACTTGCCAAGATTCCCTTTTGCCGAGCAGACTATGGCCATGCCTGCGATCAAGCGTCGTTGGACGACTGCGGATGTCCGCGCCCTCACGAGTGAGGATCGCGCGTGGCCGAGGTATGAGCTCATTGACGGCGAGTTGCTCGTGACGCCGGCGCCGCGGTCCATTCATCAGTTCGCATGTATGGAGCTGGCGTTTCTGCTCAAGGTTTACCTCGACGCGGAGCCGGTCGGCGTAGTTTTGTTGTCTCCGTCGGATCTCGAACTGCTTCCCGGTTCGATTACTCAACCCGATGTGTTCGTGATCCCTGTGGACACCACAATCGCCGGAGATGGCCTGGAATGGCCAGACGTCAAGGCGCTCCTGCTTGCCGTCGAAGTATTGTCGCCGAGTTCGCTGCGAACGGATCGAGTGACGAAGAGAGACTTTTATCTCGAGAATGGGGTCGAGGAATACTGGATCGTCGATCTCGAGGCGCGTGTGTTCGAGCGTTGGCGGCCGGCGCAGGAGACGCCCGACGTGTTGCGCGATCGTGTCGACTGGGCACCGCGCGAGCGGCAACCACTGGTGATCGACCTGCCCCGGTATTTCGCGCACATCGACAGCAAGCGGCGGATGCTCCTCCCGTTGAAGTGACTTTGCCTAACAGGGACCTCATGCAAACGCTGCTCACGTCACTTCTCCTTGCCGCGACACTCGGCGCGCCGGTGTTTGCGCAAGAGCACACACACACCGCGGTTGCGGGCGAGCAGCTCGGAACGGTTCACTTCGCGACATCGTGTCGTCCGGCGGTGGCAGCCGAGTTCGATCGTGGCGTCGCGCTCCTGCACTCGTTCGAGTTCGGGTCGGCAATTCGCTCCTTTACCGCGGTGCTGTCCGGCGACTCCACGTGCGCGATGGCACAGTGGGGCATCGCGCTCAGCCGATGGACCAATCCAATGACCGCCAACCAGCGCGCCCCCGACGCGCTCGAGAAGGGTCGTCAGGCTGCGGCAGACGCCACGCGTCTGGCGGCAAGCGCAACGGGGCGAGAGCGGGCGTACGTCGCAGCGGTGAATCAGCTCTATGCGGACTACGAGCATCGTGACCAGCGCACTCGTCAGGTCGCTTACGCCAACGCGATGGCAACACTCACGGAGCAGCAGCCAACAGACACGGAAGCGCAGATCTTCTACGCACTGTCCCTGTCGGCGTCCGCGCTCCCGACGGACAAGGCGTATGCGAACCAACTGAAGGCCGGCAAGATTCTCGAAGACCTCTGGGCCAAGCAGCCAAATCATCCTGGCTTGGCGCACTACATCATACATACCTACGACGCACCGCCGCTTGCGGCGCACGCGACGGCGGCGGCAAAGCGCTACGCGAACATCGCGCCGTCGGCGGCGCACGCGCTGCACATGCCGTCGCATACGTTCACGCGTGTGGGCATGTGGGAAGAATCCGTGAACACCAACCTGCGCTCGATCGACATTGCGCAGCGCGAGGGGGCGATTGCCGAGGCGTTGCACGCGTCGGACTATGCGGAGTACGCGTATCTGCAGATGCGGCGCGACACTGCCGCGCATCAGGTGCTCCTGGGTCTTCCGGCACTCGCTGCGCGCTTCGACCCGAATGCGATAACAGGGGCTGCGCCGGGATCCGCGGGCGTCTTTGCGTTGGCAGCAATTCCGGCGCGTTACGCTCTGGAGCGACGCGAGTGGTCCGAAGCCGTCGCGCTTCGTGCGCAGACCACGTCGTACCCATGGGCCGATGCGCTGACGCACTTTGCACGGGCGCTTGGCGCCGCGCATGTGAAGGATCTCACCACAGCGCACGCGTCGCTTGATTCGCTGGACGTCATTCGCGATCGCCTGACTGCCAGGGGCGAATCGTACTGGGCCGAGCAGGTGGCGATCGAGCGGCTTGGCGCGCAAGCGTGGGTGGACCTCGCAGAGGGGCACGCAGTAGAGGCGCTAACGCACATGCGCGAAGCGGCAACGCGCGAGGATGCCACGGAGAAAAGTGCAACGACACCGGGCCCACTCGCGCCGGCGCGCGAGCTGCTCGGTGACTTGCTGATGGAACTCAAGCGTCCTTCCGAAGCGCTCATCGAGTATCAAGCGACGCTCGCGAAGGAACCGCGCCGCTATC
>JBDTMO010000521.1:0-4405 GCA_039934235.1 bacterium
TCGGGACCTGGGACACCATGAATCTAAATGGGCACCAACGCGGTGACAACGCGTTTGAACGGGAAAATCAGCGCACCGCGGCGGCGCAGGCCTCGATGGCTTCGCGCACCACAAAGGCCGCCAGCGCCATCGCGGCTGCGTCGACGTCGAGGTGTGCGACGGCCCTCACCCGAGTTGGGTTCCATTCGCTGATCAGCACTCCACCGCGTTCGGCGTGCGCGATGACGTCGTCGCTGGACACGCCGGCCGGGAGATCGATCATGACGATGTTCGTATCGGGAGGGACGACCGTCGCGCCCTCCGTGCCGGTCACGGCGTCGGCAAACAATCGGGCGTTCGCATGGTCCTCCGGGAGCCGCGCGAGATTCTCGTGCAGCGCGTAGAGTCCCGCCGCGGCGAGGATACCCGACTGGCGCATGCCGCCGCCAAACCGCTTCCGAATCGAGTGTGCGCGCTTCATCGTCGGCGCGTCGCCCACCAGCACGGCTCCGACCGGACATCCGAGCCCTTTCGAGAGGCTGAGCATCACCGTATGCGCGCAACTTCCAAACTCCGCCAGCGACGTTCCTGTTGCCGCACTCGCATTCCAGAGGCGAGCGCCATCCATGTGCACGGGAATGTCATGTTCGTCGGCAACGGCTCGTAGCGCCCGGGCTTCAGAAAGGAGGAGCACCTTTCCACCGGCCGAGTTGTGCGTGTTCTCGATGCTGATGGCACTGATAGCGGGATCGTGCTTGGACGGCCGCCGAATAGTGCGACGCAAATCGTCCGCGTTCATGAAGGGTCGGCCACCGCCCACGCGCACGGGCCGAATCTGCGCGCCACAGAGCGGCGCAATGGCTCCCATCTCGCCGTGGATGAGATGCGCCTCCTCGTCCAGTATGACCTCGGTGCCCATCGAGGCATGCACAGCGATGCCGACCATGTTCGCCATCGAACCCGAAGGAAAGAACAATGCTGCTTCCTTGCCGAGGAGCGATGCGACGCGTTGCTCAAGTTGCCGCACGGTTGGATCGCCCTCGAGCACGTCATCGCCAACCTCCGCGTTGGCCATCGCTTGTCGCATGGCCGCACTTGGTTTCGTGACCGTGTCGGAGCGAATGTCTATGAGCACAGGAGGGAGGGCTGTGGGAGAACTCGGAAGGGCACCCCGAAGTTATCTCGGGATGCCCTTTCGACGTAGTGCTTCATTGTCCTCACGCCATCCCGTCCCGACGTCACGCCAATCAGGGCTTGGTCACCTTGACCGTGGGGACCGTCACCTCGGTTTTCTTGGTCCCAACCACAGGCTTCTGAACGATGAGCGTTTCAGGCTTTGTGCCAACGACCGGTGTGCTGATCGTATCCTTCCTGCTCCCGACATCGACGCTGGGCGTAGTCACGGTGTGCGTGTCCAGTCCAATGGTCGGCGTCTTGACCTGGTATGTGTCGTCTCCGGTCTTCTTGCACGCCGCGATTGGCAGCGTGAGCATCGCGGCGCCGAGTATCAACTTGCGCATGAGTGGGCCTCCTGGTTGGCGCGTTTGCTGACCATAGGGCAACCTTCGCGCCAAGGGCTCGTACGACGCCACGCTCAGCGAGTAGTCACTCGAGAAAAACTTCGCGCTGTCGCTTGCGAGTGCGGCGCAACTCATACACCTGGCCCACCTCACCACCCACGATGAATACCAGCGCAGCGTAGTACACCCACACCACAAGGCCAACAACGGCGGCGATGGATCCCGAGTAGAGCGAGCCGGGATTGAACGAGCCGACGTACAGTGCAAAAACGAACTTTGCGATTTCGAACATCACTGCCGTGAAAACCGCAGCAACCCATGCGGTTTTCGTGCGCACTCGACGCACCGGCAGGTATTTGTACAGGGCGAAGAACATCGCAGCCAGCAGGACAAACGCGACGATGTAACCGCCCCATGCCTTTGCCTGGCCCATCACATCTTTCCGGATCCCGAGATCCTCGAGAACCTGTACGCTGCTGTTCGTCGCAATGAGCACGTACGTCGTGATCGCTGTGTTCGCGGTAATCAACACCGTCGACAGGATCGTCATCTCGATGTCGAAGATCTTGCCCGCAATGATGCTTCGCTCGTTCTCGATGTCGAACACACTCGCCAACACCGTGCGCAGCGACCCGAACAGGCGCGTCGAAAACCAGACGAATCCGATGGAACTCCAGATTGGGAGCTGCGTGTGCGCGTTGAGGATTTCGCCGAGTAGTTTGTGGAACGGAGAATCCGGCGTTTCCTGGTGGGAGGGCAACAGGCGGTCGAGATAGTGCATGACCACTTCGTTCGCGCCAGACGACGATTTGTTCAGCAGGTACGTGAGGAACCAGACGAGCAAGAGGACGAACGGAACGACGGCAAGCAGGATGTTGAACGCAATTCCGCCTGCCAGAAAAAGCACATTGTCCTCTCCTGAGTTGTCCCACACGCGCCTGGCGTAGTCGCGGAGAATCCACCAGAATCTCACGACCGGCGAGCGCTGTGCAACGCGGTTCTGAGGTTCCAAGACGCTGGTGGTCAAGCGCGCCTCAGCCCATCAGACAGGCGCGTCATCGCCGTCAACGGTCAACGGGACCGGTGTGCGTGCGTTGCGGGCGACGTCGGCACCGGCGTTGTACGCGGCCTTCGTCTCCGCCAACCGACGCTCGAGATCTCCGCGCGCTTGTTGCGCGGCTTCGCGACCGGCGTCCATCGCGCGCGAAACCTGTCGTGTCCTGGACGCGATCGCGGAGCGTGCGGAGTCAATCTGCTCCTCGACGCGCGCCTTGGCGCCCTCGAAGGTATCGACGACCTGGCCAGTGACGTCTTCGGCCACTCCCTTCACGGCGTCGGTGGCCTCGCGTGCCTTGCGGCGAATCTCACGCCGCGTTTCTTCGCCTGAGCGCGGTGCGAACAGCAGCGCGATCCCCGCGCCGATCAGGACACCGAGCAGGAGGTTGCCGACGTCGCCACTACTGTGCTTTTCGATGACGATGTACGGTTCGTCGTCATGGTCGTGATGCCGCATGTGCACTCCTCGCTGGATCGGGGCTCAACGCCCCTTTTTGGCCGTTGGTTTCTTTGCCGGCGGCCGCGATGGCGGCGCAGGCTCCTTCTTTTTTGCTGGCTTCGCGACTGCCGCCGGCTTCGCGGACTCGTCCTCTAGCACGGTCTCGACAACTCCGTCGCCCGCCGACGCCGTGGCGCCGTTGACCAGCGCCAGCAACTCCCCTCGCACTTCGCGTTCCGAAATCCCGAGCAGCTTGGCGGTTCGCGCCGCGTCGCCCGACGTTGACGCAAAAGCCCGCAAGACGAGTTGTTGCCGCGCCTCGGCCGCCGTCGCACCGACCGGAATGGTGAGCGGCACGGCCATGCCCGCGTTGCGCAAGTGTCGCGGAATGATGTCCGACGGGCCAATCGTCGTTCCACGCGACATGATCACCGCGCGTTCGACCGCGTTCTTCAGCTCGCGCACGTTGCCGGGCCAGTGGTAGCTCATGATCCACTCCCACGCCGCATCCTCGAAGCCCGTGATCACCTTGCCATTCTGCTGCGAAAAACGGCTCAGGAATTCGTTCGCCAGCAACTGCATGTCGTCGGCACGTTCGCGGAGCGGCGGAAGGTCGATCTCGACGACCGCGAGGCGATAGTAGAGATCTTCGCGCAGTTCACCATCGGCGATGGCTTTCTGCAGGTTCTTGTTGGTCGCCGCAAGAATGCGAATGTCGACGGCGATTTCCTTCTTGCCGCCCAGCCGCCGTATCTGCTTCGTCTCGATGGCCCGCAGCAACTTGACCTGGATGTCCGGCGGCATCTCGGCCATTTCGTCGAGAAAGATCGTTCCGCCACTCGACATCTCGAAGGCGCCCTGCTTCTCGCTGATGGAACCTGTAAACGCGCCTTTCTCGTGGCCGAACAATTCGTTCTCGAGAATCTCCTTTGGCAACGCGGCGCAATTGAGGGCGAAAAACGGACCTTTCGCGCGGTCGCTCTTGCTGTGCAATGCGCGCGCGACGAGCTCTTTCCCTGTCCCGCTTTCACCGAGGATCAGCACACTCGCCGTGCTTGGCGCAACCGCCTCGATGACCTGATAGACCGACCGCATGGAGTCGCTCTGGCCCGTGAGCTCGGCATAGTGCGTGAGCCCCTCGAGCTTGGATGCCAACTCGCGATTCGTCTGCTGCACCTGATACTTGTCGAGCGCCTTCGGAATGAGCGCCTTGAGGCGGTTCAGCTTGTCGGCGTTGAGTGGCTTTTCGATATAGTCGTAGGCGCCCTGCTGCATAGCCTGAACAGCCGAATCGACGGTCGCTTGACCGGTGATGATGATGCACTCGGTGGGTATCGAGCGCTGTTGCAGCTCACGCAACAAGGCGAGGCCGTCGAGTTTGGGCATCTTGAGATCTGCCAACACGACGCCA
>JBDTMO010000522.1:0-4403 GCA_039934235.1 bacterium
TTCGGGACCGGGAGTTTCATGGACAGCCACTCGTCTGGGCGGCCGAAGGGTCCAGATCACATGGCGACCGCGCTGGCGAGTATGCGGAGGTGGGGCGGCTTCTGCTGGACGCCGGTTCACCGGTGGAGTGGGAGCCAGGCGAGGAGCCGGCGGAGAGTATCCTCGAGATCCTCGCCGATTGGCGGCGGGGGCGGACGGTGCAGTCAGCATGATGCGCCAATTCTCGAGTGCCGATCGACCGGGCGGAAAACCAATCCGTTCCGTGATGGCGGTCGGCGTGATCTTCCTCGCGATCGGCGCACTCGACATCTATCGCGGCGTCGCGCCTCTACTCGCATCAGGAACCGCGTCGCATCTCGCGAGTGACGATCTACTCGTCCTGGCAATCGGCATTACTGCGTTGATCGGCGCGGTGTTCGTGCTCCGCGGCCGGAACTGGGCGCGTTGGTTACTCGCTGGCTGGATGGTGCTTCATGTCGTGATCAGCGCGGGGGAACCGCCTGCGTTGGGCATGCATCTGGTGATCTTCGGCTTCATGGTCTTCCTGCTATTTCGGCCAGGTGCGTCCTCGTCGTTCTCTCGCGGCTGACGTCGTCGCGGCGCTTGGATGCCGCGATAGAGATCGACCGATTCCAGTCGTTGCATACGGATTGTGGAGACCGGTGACTGGGCGAGCGTGTCCATGTTTCCTTCCAGACGGGGAAGCGGCGGGTCGCTTGAGCCGCTCGCTCAATGCTTCCCGCTCGGCGCCGTCTGAAATAACGAAACGTGGCGATCAAACCGGTCACAGCTGCCCACGCACCTCAGGTGCGATCACTCCGAGTCACATTACGACTCGAGCATCGCTGTCCGAGTGGCCTCGCTGTTGCAGCCACACAGCCCTGGCCGAGTTGGATCTGTGCACGACGACGAGCAAGGTTCGGATGACGAACGATCCTCACGTGGATGGCAGCGCAACGGTGTACCGACAGTACGACGTCGGCTACGCACTGAGCCTCGATCATGCTGCCAACGTGCTCGGTAACATCACACGCGGCCGAGTACGACCGGCACGTGTGGAAGCCCGCGCAATCCAGATTCGAAACCCGCCACTGCTGGCCGAACTTGGCTCACACACAGTGAATGTCGGTGGTGTCTCATGCGCCGCGACACTATCGGCGCACCTGTTCGACTTCGGCGTGTGTTCGTTGCAGCTCTTCGTCCGGGCGCGTGCCGACCTCGCGTGGACGCAATTCTCGGAGTTCGGTGCCGCAATACAAGCGTCATCAGACGTCGGCGCGATCTTCGATCGGGAGCTTGGTCCATTTCTCGAGCGCATTGCGTCGGCCATTGAACGTCCTGGTGTCGCCCCACTGTCGGAAGAATACATCGTCTTTCGCGTCGACCGTCTGGTTGCGACTGATTCTGCACTCGCTGCAGCGCAATTGCTCAACGACCAACAATTGGTTTCGCTGCTGTTAGGCGAACGTCGTGCGTTATCGCCGAGTGCGCGACGCGAGCTCATGCCGCACCGGTTTTCGTACTACGACGACGATCTCACGGTTCTTACGTGGGACAATGCGCTCGTGGTCGAGCCACGCGTCGAGGATCGCGACGTCGAGTACGTGCTCGAATTCGCGAACGCGCAATTGCTCGAGCTGCGGGTGTATGATTTCCAGCTCGACTCTGCACTGCCAGCATTGTACGATCGCGTCGCCGCCGAGCGTGCACGACGACGGCCACGGCTGTCCGGTCGGTTTCGCACGGTGCTCTCGGAGTTGCAAACGATTGTTGCCGACATAACGGAAACGGCAGAGCGAGTGGAGAACGCGCTGAAGGTGACGGACGATGTCTACCTGGCGCGCATTTATGCAGCCGCGCTCGAGCTGTTTCGCCAACAGGCATGGCAACGCGGCATCGAGCGAAAGCTCGGCATTCTTCGAGAGACATACTCCATGCTGCACAGCGAGGCACAGGCTGCGCGCGCCGAATTGTTGGAAGTCGCGATCGTCGTGTTGATCGTCGCGGAGTTGGTCGTCGGACTTCTCTATCGTGGCCGCTGACACGCATCTTTGACGAGCCGATATACAGCTTTCAGCCGATGTGTTGCGTTCGGGAAGAGTTCATGAATCCGTATCACGTGCGACACGGCGGCCGCGCATCGGTAGCTTTCGCTCGGCATCATGTGTACGCAGGCGACGTCAGCCACTGACCACTGGAACACCGCACCATGCTCGACACAGCAGTTCTGCATTACTCGGCAGAACGCGGCACTCGCCTCGTGGCATTGTCACTTCTGGCGGACGCGCAGACGGCCAGTGAAACGCTTGTCCATGCTGCGCGAAAGTCGCAAGCCGCTGCCGAGTGTGACGACGCACTTCATGATTTTCGGGTGGCGAATCGCCGTTTACGAAGCTGGCTTCGCTCGTTCAAGCCCAGCCTTCGCGACGCCGTGGCCAGCAGGCATCGGCGTCGGCTCTCGGCCATTGCCGACGCAACCAACCCCGCTCGTGACACGACCGTCCATCTTGAATGGCTTCGCGACGAACGACGCGCGCTGAACACGCTCGAACGCGCCGGACACACGTTTCTTCGCAAGCGCGTTGGCGCACAACACGCGCGCGCGTTAGACGCTGCAATTGCGGCCGCATCCGATTTCGACACCATTGCAGCAAAGCTGCATCGCCGGTTGAGTGCGTCCCTCGAAAAAGCCCGGGAGCATGAGGACGCCGCACGTTTTGGCGCAGTGCTCGCAGACCACGTGCGAGTGCAAAGTGATGCGATGCGCGAGCATCTCGCGAGCATCCACGAATTCTCCGGCATCGATGCCATTCATCGAGCCCGCATCTCGGCAAAGCGCCTCCGTTATCTCATCGAGCCAGGAGAGGAAGCGGTGAATGGCGGCGAGGGGATTCTCGAAGCGCTCAAGGCGTTGCAGGACTCGTTGGGGAGTCTGCACGATGTTCACGTCTTTTCGAACGAGCTCGTGAAGGCTGCGGAAGAGGGCGCGGCGAAGCAGGCGGCTCGGGTGCTCAAGGTGGTCAACAGTTCCGACGCCGATGACGAGCGCATGCAACGCGTTCTCGCGCGCGATCCAAGCCCGGGAATCATTCAACTTGCGAATCGGCTGCACGAGCGAGGCATGCGCATGTACGCAACTGTCGAGCACGACTGGCTGAAGGATGCCGCGGCGCCATTCTTCGTTCGGGTGCGCGTATTTGCTGCCAAGCTCGCGATGTGAACACGGCGTTGGGCATGTGTCCTGCGTGCTTACATGTGGGCGCCCTTTTCGTTTAGCGGAGGAGCGGCATGACTGCACGATTTCGTGATCGCCGCGAAGCTGGCCGGCGACTCGCCGCAGAACTCCGCGCGTATGCGAATCGCTCCGACGTCATCGTGCTTGCGTTGCCTCGCGGTGGCGTGCCTGTCGGATTCGAGATTGCAACAGCGCTCAGCGCGCCCCTCGATGTATTCGTCGTCAGGAAGTTGGGCTTACCCAGCCAACAGGAGCTTGCGATGGGCGCGCTTGCGAGCGGAGGGGTGCGTCTGCTTGATCGCGAGCTGATGCGTGTTGCGCACGTGAGCGAAGACGATCTCAATCGCGTCGTTGCTGCCGAGCAGTTGGAGCTCGAGCGCAGGGAGCGTGAATATCGCGGCGATCGACAATTTCCGGAGCTGTTCGGCATGACTGTCATTCTCGTCGACGATGGACTTGCGACCGGCTCGACGATGCGTGTTGCGATCGATGCACTGCGACAGGAGAGTCCGGCGCGACTGGTCGTGGCTGTTGCAGTTGCCGCGCCGGATATCCGCGACGCGCTCCGCCAAATTGTCGATGAAATCATCTGCGCCGAAACGCCGGAACCGTTTCGCGCGATCGGCCAGTGGTACGACGATTTCTCGCAGACCACTGATGCAGATGTGCATGACTTCCTCGAGGCTGCACGCGGAGCGACGCACGCGGAAGTCTGATCGCAACGGGCTTTACGCCTGCTGCACGACTCACGCGTGATCGACGTACACGACTTCGCACATGATGGGCTGGAACTGCGCGATTGCCGCGGCCTTCTTCATGTGCGCGCTCGCCTCAGGGTCCTCGCGCATTGCCGCGAAGTCTTCCGGCGTGCGCCACTGCGCGTAGTTCACCACCTGCGTTCCGTCGGCACTGCGGTGAATGTTCGCCGAGATGAAGCCGCGCTTGTGGCGCATGGTGGTCTCAGTCGCGTCGACGAGCAGATCGACGAGCTCCTGCTGCCGCGACGGGTCGACGGTGAAGACGTTGATGAGCGTCATCACCGGCGCCCCAGCGCGAATCATGGTGACCGTTTCAGTGGCCGTGGGCTGAGACGAGCGGCCGCGCGAGTGGATTTCCTGGGTGAGCATGCAACCTCCGCAATCGTGAGCTGCGATAAGGGCAGTGGCCA
>JBDTMO010000523.1:0-4401 GCA_039934235.1 bacterium
GATCACGCGGCTGGACGAAGCGCAGATTGCGAATAGCATCGGCAACTCGTTCGCTGGTGCGCTCAAGGAAGTGAAGGGACTCGAGTTCATCCAGACAGGCATCCTCACGAGCGCTGTGAACGCGCGCGGATTCAACTCGTCGTTCAACAACCGCATTCTCCAGGTCGAGGATGGCCGCATCGGCGTGCTTGCCGAGAGCGGACTTCCGGTCGGTTCGCTGACGACGCTGTCGAAGGTCGACCTAGCTGGCGTCGAAGTGCTCGTCGGCCCCGGCTCGGCGTTGTACGGTCCCGATGCGTCGAACGGCGTGGTGACGCTACAGACGAAGGACCCCCGGCAGTATCCGGGTTGGACCGTCGAGCTGGATGGCGGGTCGCGCAGCTTCTACGACGCGCAGGCGCGCTATGCCGCGAACAAGGGGCATTTCGGCTACAAGGTGGCGGGTGAATATGTCGCCGTGAATGAGTTCGCGAATGCCGTGTTCTACCCGGCCGTCGTCGCGGGCGCCGCTCCGATTCCCGAGAAGGATGCGAACTGGCGGAACGACATCATCCGTGGCAGCGGCATGCTGGCGTACTACCTGGACAACGGCAGCCGGCTGATGGCGACGGTGGGCGCGTCGAAGTTGAACGGCATTGGCGGAACCAACGTCGGGCGCAACCAGCTCCAGAACTACGGCTATCGCGACTACCAGGTCCAGTACACGGGTTCGCGCCTGTTCGCGCAGGCGTACATGTCGAATTCCGTGTCCGGTACGACGTTCCAGCTCAATGGCCTGGCGCAGAACTCAGTGCGCTTCCCGACGATCAGCTACGACTCCGTGAAGTCGCTGTCGGCGTTCCCGGGTGATGGTCGTCTCCAGGCGGCAGAGGTGCAGAACAACTTCTCCATCGGCATGCTGACGACGACGGGCATCTCGGCGATCGACAACACGCACTTCACCTATGGTGGCCAGTTGCGCCGCGACCGCGTGAGCTCGTACGGCCACTGGCTCAGCGACCGTGCGACGGGCACGCCAATCCTCATCAACCAGAAGGGCGTGTACGGCCAGAGTGAAACGCCCATCTCGGAGATGCTGCGCCTCGTCCTGGCTGGACGCTACGACAAGCACGACAAGTACGACGCGCAGTTCTCTCCGAAGGCGGCGCTGATGTTCACGCCGATCCAGGACCAGACGCTTCGTGTGACGTACAACAAGGCGTTCAAGTCGCCGAGTGTGCTGCAGACGGACTTCTATTTCCCGAACTTCCAGCCGTTCATCGGCGTGTTCGGCAACCTCGATGGCTTCGACATCAAGAACGCGTCGGGCACCGTCGTGAACACGATCGACCCGATTCGTCCGGAAGTGAACACGACCTACGAGCTGGGCTACAAGGGTGTGCTGGGCCAGAAGCTGTTCATCGACGTCGCGGGCTATCGCACCGATTTCGACGGCTTCATCAGCCCGCTCGTCGTGATCGCGAATCCGCTTGCCGGCGCTGCGGCAACCACGGCGTACGATCACAAGACGGGCGCGAAGATCACCGACGCGGCGGGTGGCCCGCAGGTGGCGCTGACGTACTTCAATGCGGCCAAGGCGACGATCTCCGGCATCGACGCGGGGTTGCGCTTCTACTTCACGGACAAGATCGCTGCCTCTGGAAACGTCAGCGTGATTCGCGTGGACACTGTGGTGCGGAAGGCGACTGACCCGTTGGAGGCGACGGCGTTCAACAGCCCGTCGGTTCGCCTGACCGGCGGCATGGACTTCACGAACGTGGTGGAGAACGTGGTTGCCGGATTCACGACGCGATACGTGGGCAAGTACGACTTCCGGTCGGGCGTGAACTACGGCCTGATCCCGGCGTTTGGTACGCTCGATCTCTCGGCGAACTACACGATCAAGGGTTCCGGCGCGAAGCTGCTGATCCAGGCGCAGAACATCTTCTCGTGCGTCGGCGGCACCACGACGCCGCCGGCGCTGGGCATTGGCTCGGCGAATCAGGCGGTGTACAAGGCCGGGAAGTCATGCGGGTTCGGCACGAAGCACCAGGAGATGATCAACGCGCCGCAGCTCGGCCCAATTGTGCTGGTGGGCCTCCGCCTCGACGGCAAGTGATTTCCGCAGCGGATGCGAGCGTGCAGGTTTCCGGTGTCCCGATACGGGGCGCCGGCGACTTGCGGGCGCTCGTACGGCGGCGGCATGCTGCGCCGATGCGCTCCCCCAGGGAGAATGGTTCTCAGGAGCAAGCGATGTTCTACGCGCGCGGATCGACGTTGCACAGCACGATGGAGTATCTCGCCCACGCGTTGCCCGCAGACGTACTCGAGGTGGTGCTTTCGCGCCTGTCGTCCGCTGAGCGTTCGCTCGTCGAGACAGCGTCGGTGACGGATGATGTTCCCTACCAGGTGGCGTTGAGTTTGTGGCGCAGTGCGGACAAGGAGCTTGCGCAGGTCGATCCGCTCTGGGCGGAGCGTGCAGGTGCCGAGGCGATTCGTGTTCGCGGCATGCAACTGTATGCCGGCCTGATTCAGAAGCCGACGCCGGACGAGTTCCTCGACCAGCACATTTCGCTGTTTCAGCGCTATTACCGGCCGGGCGACATCAAGGTTACCGACCGCACTACCGGGCGTGCGACGGTGCGGCTGATCGGGTTCGAGGCAGGCGATCGACTGTTTTGCCGGCGCCTGACCGGAGGCTGGATTGCCGGAATCGAGATTGCGGGCGCGCGCGAGCCGCTCGTGACGCATGCGCGTTGCGTGCTCGAGGGCGACCTGTTCTGCGAGTGGGACGTCCGGTGGAAATGAGAGACCACACATGCCGATGACGACACTCGGCGACCTGAATGTCTTCTACGAGAGGCACGGGGAGGGCGAGCCGGTGCTGCTCATCCACGGGCTGGGATCGAGTACGGAGGACTGGGAGCCGCAGGTGGACGCGCTGTCGAACTACTTCACCGTGATCGCGTACGACGTTCGCGGGCACGGTCGCACCGCAAAGCCGCGGGGGACGTACTCGGTGCCGCAATTCGCGGAGGATGCTGCCAGGTTGGTGGAGCACGTTGGGCTCGGACCGATGCACGTGATGGGTCTGTCGATGGGTGGGATGATCGCGTTCCAACTCGCCGCCGATCGGCCAGATCTCGTGCGCAGCGTCATCATCGTGAATAGCGGCCCCGAGATGATCCTGCGGAGCTGGAAGGAGAAATTCGCCATCTTCCAGCGGCGCGTGATCGTGCGCGTCATGGGGATGTCGAAGATGGGTGAGGTGCTCTCCACCAGGCTGTTGCCGGCGCCTGAGCATGCGGCGCTTCGCGAGACGTTCGTCGAGCGATGGGGGCGCAATGATCCAGGCGCATACCTGCGCGCGCTGTCGGCGCTGGTCGGGTGGAGCGTGATGGCGAAGCTTCCCGCGATCACGTGTCCCGTGCTGGTCGTTGCCGCGGACCAGGACTACACGCCGGTGGCGTGGAAGCGCGACTACACCGCGAAGATGCCGCATGCGTCGCTCGTCGTGATTCCCAATGCGCGCCACATGATGCCCGTCGAGACGCCAGAGCCGTTCCACAACGCGATCATTCCGTTTCTCACTGGCATGGCGGTAGCGCGGTGAACGTGGGCTCACTGCTCCCGCGACATGCACGCTATCGCGGCGGACATCTCGCGCTGGTGTGCGGCGACACGCGGTTGACGTTCGCCGAGTTTGGCGGACGGGTGAATCGCGTTGCGAATGCGTTGCTGGCGCTCGGGTTGTCCAAGGGCGACAAGGTTGCCGTCGTCATGCCGAACTGTGTCGAGGTGCTGGAGATCTACTGGGCGGCGATTCAGGTGGGGCTCGTACTCGTCCCACTGAGTCCGCTGCTGCGGGGACCGGCGTTCGTGACGTTGCTGGCGGATTCGCACACATCGGCGGTGATCACGTCGCACGATCTCGCGGCGGAGCTGGACACCATTCGCGGCCAGATGACGGCGATCCGCGATGATCGGTGGATTGCAATTGGCTTGGAACCGACGGCCGGCTACCAGTCGTATGACGCGCTGAAGGACGCGCAGCCGGCAACGGCGCCTCCGGTGGTGGAGGTCGACGGCAGCGACCTGTTCAACATCATCTATAGCAGTGGTACGACTGGCTCTCCGAAGGGGATCGTGCACACCCACGACATTCGTGGGATGTATTGCGCGCTGTTCGCGTCGGCGTTTCGCTTTACGCCGGAGAGTGTGGTGATGCATGCCGGCTCGCTCGTGTTCAACGGCGCGTTCGTCACGTTGATGCCGGCGCTCTTTCTGGGCGCCACGTATGTGTTGCTGCCACGGTTCGATGCCGAGGAGTTCATCGAGATCGTCGAGCGGGAGCGGGTGACGCATGTGATGATGGTGCCATCGCAGATTCTCGCCGTGATGAACGCGCCCAATTTTTCGCCG
>JBDTMO010000524.1:0-4400 GCA_039934235.1 bacterium
GGCGTGGGCGGCGTTGGAAAAAGCGTTCGGCGATGCCTCCGTTCCGCGCACGGCTTTTCTCGGCAAGATCGGTCTGGCACTTTCGGGCGGCGGATTTCGCGCCTCGCTCTATCATCTCGGCGTGCTGCGCTTCATACACGGCGACTTCAACGCGGCTGCTGATGCATTCCGTCGCGCGCAGCCGCGCGCGCCCGATGGCGGTGAGCTTGCGGGCTCCACGGATTGGCTGTGGATGTCGCTCCAACGCGCGGGCCGCGCCGCAGAAGCCGCGGCGATGCTCGCACGTCGTCCCGATACGTTGCCGACGACGGCAGCGTACGCGAAAAGGCTGAAACTCTATCGTGGCGAAATTGGTCCGGACGCGCTGTTCGCTCCGTCAGACACCGGCGACGTCGACGTCGCGACGTTGAGTTACGGACTTGGCAACTGGTATCTCGTCAAGGGCGATACCGCGCGCGCTCGTGCGCAGTTCGAGCGATCGATCAAGTCGGGTGGCTGGCCGGCGTTTGGATTCATCGCGTCGGAAGCGGAGTTGGCGCGCCTGCGTTAGCCCATGCGACTCGGCAGCTCCGTCGCGATTCATCTTTGCACGCTGATCGCCTGCGCGTGCGCGGTGAGCGCGTGCGGCGGCGCCGAGGACGTCGTGGTTGCCACGCCAGCGCGGATCGATAGTGCACGTGCGTCAATCGATTCACTGCGCGCGCTCGTGCGCGAAAGTCTCGGCGACGCGCGCTTTGTAGGTCCGCCCCCGGTTCGTGCCGAGCTTGTCGCGCTCGGACAGGCGCTTGCCTTCGACGCAATTCTCAGCGGGCCGAAAAACATCTCGTGCATGACGTGTCATCAACCCGCGTTCGCGACTGGCGACGGACGAAGTCTGTCAGTGGGCCAGGGCGGCGCGGGCGTTGGCCCAATTCGCGTGATGGCTGCCGGCCAGACGTTCACGCCACGCAACTCGCCGCCGTTGTTCGGGCTCGTCGGACGAACGGCACTCTTTCATGACGGTCGAGTGGAGTTGATGGCGGACGGAAGCCTCCGCACGCCAGCGGGCGCGCAACTCACGGCCGAGATGCAACGTGTGTTCGAGTTTGGAGCGTTGTCTGCGGTGTCGCTGTTTCCCGTGCACGATCGGCAAGAGATGCGTGGAACTGCGGGGAATGAGCTCGCGACGATTGCCGATTGGGATATGACAGGCACGTGGTCTGCGCTCATGCAACGGCTTGGAAACATCGCGGAATATCGCGCGATGTTCGAGGCGGCTTATCCAGGAACGAAGTTCGACGCCATGACCTTTGCGCATGCGTCGAACGCGATTGCGGGCTTCCTCGTGCAGCGCTTTACCCTGGTCGATTCACCGCTGCAACGCTTTATCACAGGCGACAATTCGGCGCTGACGGAAACGCAGTTGCAGGGAGGAGGGCAGTTTCTCGACCGTGAGTGCAACACCTGTCATTCCGGTTCGCTGTTCTCGGACTCGCGCTTTCACAATACGGGGCTTCCACAAATCGGCCCGGGCAAAGGGATATTGCCGGCGCCGCTCGATGACTATGGCCGAGCGTATGTGACTGGGAACGTCGCTGACCGGTACAAGTTCCTCACGCCGAGTTTGCTGAACGTCGAGCTGACGGCGCCGTTCGGACATGCGGGACAGTTCGCGACGCTCGAGGATTTCGTGCAGCACTACGATCGGCCTCGACAGCGGTATGCGGAATACGACGTGACGCAACTCGAGCCTGCGTTGCGTGCGACGCTGGTGGCGAATAACACTGAACTCTTGGCGGGAATTGACCTCGTGCTCACCGTTCGTTCGTTTGACGCAGCAACCGGCCAACAGCTGGTCGCGTTCCTGCGCGCCTTCACTGATCCCGCTGCACGTAAGCTGGACGACGTCGTTCCAGCGCGTGTTCCCAGCGGACTTCCCGTGGACCATCCCTGATCAATATGTCATGCACCTTCCAGTAAATCCGCCGCTTCTCCCGATGCTCGCCAAGCGCGTAAGCGAGTTGCCGCCGGGCGACGGCTGGATCTTCGAGCCCAAGTGGGATGGTTTTCGGACGCTCATTTTCCGCGATGGCGACGAGATCTTCATCCAGAGTCGCGATGAGAAGCCGTTGGACCGGTATTTTCCGGACCTCCTCGAGCCATTGAAGGCGCAATTGCCTGAACGTTGTGTGCTCGACGGGGAAATCGTGATTGTGCGCGGTGACGCGCTGGAGTTCGAAGCGTTGCAACTCCGGCTGCATCCGGCCGCGTCGCGTGTAAGGATGCTGGCGGGCGAGATGCCGGCGTCTGTTGTGTTCTTCGACCTCTTATGCGAAGGCGATCGCGATCTTCGGGACATGCCCTTTGTCGAGCGTCGCGCAGCGCTGTCGAAGTTGCTCGAACATGTGGCGACGCCATTGCACATCACGCCGGCAACGCGTGATCGCGACATCGCCGCCGACTGGTTTCGGCGCTTCGAAGGCGCGGGGCTCGACGGTGTGATCGCCAAGCACGAATCCGGCTTGTACGAACCGAACAAGCGCGTGATGCTGAAGGTGAAACACGAACGCGATTGCGACTGCGTCGTAGCGGGCTTTCGTTGGCACAAGAACGGCGCGGGCGCCGCTGTTGGATCGCTGCTGCTTGGACTCTACAACGATGCAGGTGCCCTGGAGCATGTCGGCGTTTGTGCGAGCTTCACGATGGCGAAGCGACAGGAACTCGTGTCGTTCCTCGCGCCGTTCCGCGAGAACGCGCTCGACAATCACCCGTGGCGCAACTGGGCTGAGCCGCCGTCGGAGGAGTCGGCGCAGCGACGCCCGGGCGGAGCGAGCCGCTGGAGCCAGGGCAAGGATCTATCGTGGGAGCCGCTGCGCGCGGAGTTGGTGGCTGAGGTGGCGTACGACCACATGCAGGGGACTCGGTTCAGGCACACGGCGCAGTTTCGGCGGTGGCGGTCGGACAAGCGTCCCGAAGATTGCACCTTCGCGCAATTGGAGGTCGTTCCTCCGCATGAGCTGGCGGCAATCTTCGCCTAGCAGTGTCGCCTCGTCAGTTCGCTTCGCTCACTCGCGGGATGACAGCTTCGCACGCGCCTCGCGCCACGCGCGTGTAGGATCGTCGTCCGGATCAGGCGTCTCCTGCGGCGGCCTGTTCTCTTCTGGAACGCTCCGAAGGTTGACGCGAATGCGTGTCCACGTCGACGACCGGCCGCGCATCGAGTCGACCAGGACATCGTCCACCGCGAGATGCGATGCGACCTCGGCGTAACGCGTTTTCCAGCGTTCGAGGCCCGCAAGTGCCGCCGCCTTATCGGGAGAGTTCGCCACCACGATGAGCGGCATCTTCGTCCTCGGCGCCTTCGGCGTCTTGGCTGCCGCTGACTCCGTCGCGCGCTTGGCCCGCGACGGCGCGACGCGCGTTCCTTCCCCTTCCGTCTTGCGAAAGTGCGGCGGCCACGGCGCATCGCCTAAGCCTTCTGCCTCATCGCGCGCCGCAAGCGCGAGTAATGGCTCGAGTGAGCCGGGATCATCATCCATTTCGGCGTGTGGATCGCCGATCTCCGCAAAGCGCGCCGGCATCGTCAGTACGGTAAAGTCAGCGGGATCACATGCGGCTACTTCGTCCCACCGCAACGGAGCGGACACTCGCGCATCGGGAAGCGGGCGGACTGAATACGCCGAGCAGGTCGTGCGGTCCTTGGCGTTCTGGTTGTAGTCGAGGAAGACGCCGTGGCGCTCTTCCTTCCACCACTTCGACGTCGCGATGGTTGGTGCGCGACGCTCGATCTCGCGCGAGAACGCGAGCGCCGCGCGGCGCACTTCGGTGAACGTCCACTGCTGCTGCACACGCACGTTGATGTGTATGCCGCGCGAGCCGCTTGTCTTGGGCCAGCCGCAAAGCCCCAACTCCTCCAACAAACCCTTCGCCTCCATGGCAACTCGGCGAACGTCGTCCCACGCGACGCCAGGACCCGGATCGAGGTCGATCCGCAATTCGTCCGGGTGATCGAGATCGTTGGCGCGCACCGCATGCGGATGCAGCTCGATGCAGCCGAGATTGACGACCCAGGCCAATCCCGCCTCATTGTCGACGACGATTTCCTCCGCTGTGCGCCCGGACGGAAATGACAGGGTGACGGTTCTCAGCCATGCGGGACGATTGTCCGGCGCGCGCTTCTGGTAAAACGGCTCTCTTTCGGCGCCATTCACAAAGCGCTTGAGCACAAGCGGCCGATCGCGAATGCCAGCGATGGCGCCGGGTGCGACGGACAGGTAGTACCGAACGAGGTCGAGCTTCGTGAGCGCGACAGCCCGCGTGAAGTACGGCTTGCCCGGATGCGTAATGCGGACCTCGTGTCCACCGATGGAGAGCTGCTCCGCAGGCTCTTCTTTCGCCATCATTGCGTCCCGTTCAGATTG
>JBDTMO010000525.1:0-4392 GCA_039934235.1 bacterium
CCGTGGGATGCGCGATGGTCTCGTGCACGGTGAGCCACAGGTTGCTCGGATGGAGCAGCAGGTCGTAACGGCCTGGTTCCACAGGTTTCGCCGACAACTTTGCCACCGCATCGTTCGCCCAGATGGTCGCATTCTCG
Organism: bacterium; assembly: GCA_039934235.1. GTDB lineage: Bacteria > Gemmatimonadota > Gemmatimonadetes > Gemmatimonadales > Gemmatimonadaceae > AG11. The sequence goes on from JBDTMO010000525.1 coordinate 138, forward strand.
GCGAGTTTGGAATCGATGACGTGCTCGTAGCCGAGTCCCTTGGGCGGGATGTCGTTGCTCTGGCGCGTCTGGAAGTCGGTGCGATCATCGGAGACAGCGGTGATCGACATCGACGGCGACGTCCGATAGATGGTCTGCACGATATAGGAGCCGTCGCTCGTCATGAGCGTCTTCTCCTCGCGCAGGAAGAACATGCTCGACTGCACGTTGCGCACGCCCTTCACCTTCGCGGCGGCTTCGTTGGCGGCGAGCAGCAGCGCGACCTTGTCGGGAATGGGCACGGTGAATGGATCTGTCTTGATGGGACTCTTCCACTCACCGATCTGGTTGCCGGGCGTCGGCGCGAGGATGACGGGCTTGAGCTGGCTGGCACGATTGGCCTTGGCCTGCTCGAGCGCGAGACGCGTGACGCCGGCGATCGAGTCCTTGGTGAGGTTGCTCGTCGCGGCGAAGCCCCACGCACCGTCCACGAGCGTGCGTACGCCGATGCCGAAGGTGTCGGTGTCGCCGACGCCGGTGACGATCTTGTCGCGCGTGCCGACGTTCTGCTGCCGGCGCGCCGAGACGCGCACGTCGGCGTACGAGGCGCCGCCGGACTTGGCGGTGTCCAGGGCGATCTGCATCAGCGCGCGGATGGCCGGGTCGCCAGGAGTGGGCAACGTGGCGGCGAATGCGTCGCCGGCTGCCAGGATTCTCGAGCCGACGGCGGCAGTGGCGGCTGCGGCGGCTGACGTCTTCAGAAAATTGCGTCGCGACTGGGTCACTGGCGGTTTCTGAGTGGGGGAAAGTTGTGTGCTCAATCCCAATATACGGGCGAGAGCGTACGGTCGCTGTCGTCCTGAGCGCAGCGAAGGACCTGCACGTGTCGTTGCGCAGTCGCGAGAGAGCAGATCCTTCGACTCGCTGCGCTCGCTCAGGATGACAAACGTCCGTACATTCGGGGCAACGGACTTCACCCACCTCCCCGATGGCTACCATGCGAATCGCATCTGTCCTCTCCGCCGCCGCCGTGTTCGTCGCCGCCCGCGCACAAGCTCAAGAGCCCGCCGCAATTCCGTCCGCGGCCTGGCAGATCGCCGCCTCCATCACACCACTGCCCGAAGAGCTCAAGGCAGGCGCGGCGGTACTCGGTTATGTCACAGCTGGAAAGCTCGTGTCGCTTCGGGCTGGGAAGAACGACATGATTTGCCTCGCTCCAGAACCCGGCGCGAAGGCGTTTCACTCGGCGTGCTACCACAAGGCCATGGAGGCATTCATGGCGCGCGGTCGCGCCCTTCGCGCCGACGGCGTGAAGGGTGGTCAGGTGGACACGGTGCGATTCGCCGAGGTGAAGAGCGGCAAGCTCAAGGTGCCCGCTCAGCCGTCCATGCTGTATCAGATTTTCGGCGGCACCTTCGACGAGACAACGGGCAAGGTGACTGGCGGAAGCGGGCTGTATATCACCTACATGCCGTTCGCGACGACGGCGAGCACCGGTCTCACAGCGAAGCCGTCGGACAAGACGCCGTGGCTGATGTTCCCCGGCACGCCGAAGGCGCACATCATGTTCTCGGTGGGGATGTAGCGTCGGCTATTGGACGAAGTAGCTGGTGCACGCTGCGAAACGGGGGTTGCGAAAAATCGTCGACGCGATCGACGCTGCGCCGATGGCGAGTGACGGGCCGATTGCGTCCTCCGACGCGCGAGGGAGTGGCTGATCGAGGAGCTTGCTCGACAACTCGATCAGCGCGACCTCCGATGGGAAGCGCGCCAATTCCTTCTTGGCGCGCGCGAATGTTTCGACGATGTCCTGCCTCGGTCCCATGATGAGCTCTCGAACATTGGTGCACGGCATAAGCGCCAGAGTGTTCAAGTATTCGAAACGCATACCGCGCGGTACGAGCTGACTGTTCACGATCGCGATGATTGCATCGCGTGGTCGGCCCGGAACCACGCTGTCCAGGTGTATTACGTCGCGAACGTGCGCATCCACGATCGAGTCCACACGCGTCTGCAGGACGACTCCGGACGGATTTTTCGTCAGCGTGTAGAACTCGACAAGCGCTTGCCGCCCGATGCCCACGATCACCGTGCCGATCAGCTGATCGATGATTGTGGTGCCGTTGTCGCTCAGCGCAAAGCCGAGCGACGTCACTGCCCGCAACGCCGACTCCGCAGAATCCTTCTGGTTGCGCGCAAGGTAGTACGCGGCGCGTGAGACGCCCGCGTACGCGAGATCCTTCGTCGCGGAGAACTTCAGCAGGGGCATCGCGAAGACATAGGCGTCATCAGGAAAGGGTATGACGAACCGCCCACCAATGATGTCGACCGCGGGAGCACGTCCGACGATTTCGACGTCACGCCACACGCGCGCGTGAGCGACGTCTCCCAGGAATTCGAGCTCCTCCTTGCTTACTTCTCCACGCGCGGCGAGCGAGAGGATCCGGGTGGCGGATGGTCCGCCACTGCTCAAGGTTGACCGCGCGGTTGGAAACAACTCCGGCGCCAACTTTTCATCGGGCCATGGCGACGGAGGACGCGACGCTACCTGCCTGAAGACGAACCGTGTCGTGCTCGCGCCGCTCGGCTGAAGGTTGTTGAATGCGACGCCCGCCTGCGTCGGCGTGATGGACGAATCCTTGGGGAGCGTGAACTGTCGAACTGCCTCGGCGCGTTCCAGCCGTGCCTGCGTGTTCGCAAACGATGGCTGCATGAATTTGTGCAGCCGGATTCCTGCGGTTGCGACGGCGATGATGGGCACGAGCAGCGACACGACCACAACGGTGCCCGCGAGCCACGCAAGCGCGCGCAGCGCTGGATTCGAGCGCGTGCGCTGAACCGGAGCATTCATCTCGTTTTCTTGAAGCAGGGTTGTCGTGTTCTGTCACGCCGTCGTGCAGCGACTGCGATAGATGGCCCCGGGTCACGCACCAGTCGCTCCATGGCCTTGTGTTCAGTGGGATCCGCGGCGGCCAGATGTGCCCCCGCCGGCCCTCATTCCAATTTTGGAATAAGAGTCTCTCAGAACGCTGATACTCGCGACACCCAAATTCCAGAGTGAACCCACCATTGGAGTGGTATCCGCGCGGGAACGCGCGGATAGAACGACAATGGGAACGACGAGAGGCAAAGTTGATGTCATCCCGCAGGAGTGAGCGCAGCGAACGAGTGTCGGGATCTCCTTTCGTCGCGCCCGAAGCACGCTATCCAGGAGGAGGGTGGATCCCGACACTCGCTTCGCGACTGCGGGATGACAACCTACTCACCGACCGCAACAGGCCGCCTCGGATCGCTGGACCACTCGCTCCACGAGCCGGCATAGAGCTTCGCGCCACGCAACCCCGCATGCTCGAACGCAAGCACATTGTGGCACGCCGTCACGCCGGAACCGCAATAACACACCACGTGATCTGGCCTTACGTCGCCTATGGATTCATCGAGCATTCGCCGCAACTCCTCCGGCTTACGCCACGCCCCATTCTCGTCGAGATTGTCCTTGTAGAAATAGTTGACGGCGCCCGGAATGTGCCCGGCAACCTTGTCGAGCGGCTCGATGTCACCGCGAAACCGCTCGGGCGCGCGCGCATCAACCAGCCTCCACGCTGCGTCCGACGACAACATCGCGACCGCATCAGCATCAACGAGCGCGTCCCCACTCGGCACCCCTGAAAACTCCGCGCGTGGGTTGCGCTCATCACCCAACATCGTCGCCCGGCCTTCAGCCATCCACTTCGCAAACCCGCCATCGAGCACAGCCACCGCGTCGTGGCCCATCCACCGCAACAGCCACCACAGCCGGCTGCCATACATCCCGGAATCCTGATCGTATGCCACGACCTGCGTGTCATTCGAAATGCCGAGCTGCGCGATCGTGCGCAAAAGCGCCTCGGGATCCGGCAACGGATGCCGGCCATTCGTACCGTCCTTGCGTCCCGACAAGTCGCGATCGAGGTGCGCATACACAGCGCCGGGCACATGACCGGCCAGATATTCACGCTGGCCCCATTCGACATCGTCGAGCACGAAACGACAGTCAACCACGACGACCTTCGGCTCGGTCGCGAGTGCCGCCAGTTCGCCGGTGCTGATGAGTGTGGTGTAGGTCATCCTCAATGCTAGCGGCGTCGACGCATCGTCAGTAGCGTCATGCACCCACATCGCCGAGTCGACCTGTGATTCACATTGCCCTCATAGCGCTGATGCAAGCGCAAGCAGCACCGCGCATACCCCTTCGCGACGTGCCCGACCCTGGCGTCGTGGCAACCGGCCAACGCAT
>JBDTMO010000526.1:0-4379 GCA_039934235.1 bacterium
CAAAGGGCAAATTCACCACGGCGCACTTCCACGTCATCCACGCGGCCAGCGCCTTGACCTCGTCCAGGTTCACCTGCATGTCGAACCGGATACCGCCTTTCGCCGGGCCACGCGACGTGTTGTAGAGCACCCGGTATCCTTCGAACACCTCCACCTCTCCGTTATCCATCATCACCGGAACGGACACGATGATCTGCCGTTCGGGGTGACGGAGCACTTTGTAGAGACCGGGCTCGAGATCGAGCAATTGGGCAGCTCGGTCGAACCGGCTCATCATCGCCTCGAACGGATTGTGTTCGTTCAGGAAGCGGTCCTTATCCGGCATGACGATGCTATCAGTCGGCAGTCGAAGATCGGTGGCCATTTGGGAGGGAACTTTGGCCGGCTGGGCCGGCGGTTGAAGTCACGGCCTGGCGCGCCGCCAGGACCGCCTCGAGGGCGCGGTCGAGCACCAAATCTCCACGCTCGATCACGGCAATTTGGGAAACATACCACAGGGGCATGGCGTTGGCAGGCCACAGCGGAGCGAGCTTCACGGCGTCCTTCAACGTGCACACCAGACCCTCACGTCGCGCCGACAAAGTGGCAAGCTCGGCCACGTCAGCCGCATTGAATGCGTGGTGATCCCGAAACGCCCGCTCGTCCAATCGAGCGCCGACATCCCGCAGCTGTGCGAAGAATGCGGCGGGCTCACCCACCGCCGCCACGCCAACCACACGCTTGTCGACCAGCCACGAAAGCGGTCGTCGCTCACCAGAACGCGCATCCACCAGCGTTTCGAGCGCGAGATGACAGATTGCCACCCCCGCTCGCGGAAAGCGCGCCCCAAGGCGCGCGCCGATCGCCTCGGCCGTCTCGCGCGTCGCACTCTTACGCGTGACCACAATCACGTTGGCGCGGCCCAGTGCATCCAGGGGTTCGCGAAGCGGGCCGCCCGGAAGAAGACGCAAGTCATCGCGCCATCCCTCCGCGGCAATGAGCACCCAATCAGAGACGCGCGCGATTCGGCGATGCTGAAACCCGTCGTCCAGAATGACACAGTCCGCGCCCTGTCGTTGTGCCTGGAACGCTCCTCGTACGCGGTCTGCGTCGATGATCACGGGGACGTCAGGATTCAATCGGGCGTGCACCAGCGGCTCGTCGTCGCCGTAGCCACGCATCACGATGGCAGGCGTCGCACCGCGTGCGCGCAATGCGGCGGCCGCCCAGGCGGCGACGGGTGTCTTCCCCGTTCCGCCAACCGTGATGTTCCCGAGACTCAGTACAGGAACAGGCGAGGCGTTAACGGCGCCTTGCGTTTGCTCGAATCGCCGCGCGCGGAGGTGTACGCCAACACCAAACAGCCAACTCGCCGGCGACAAGAGCGCACGCGCCGTGCGTGCACCGACACCGCCGCCATACCAGATCCCACGCACGGCGCTCACGCGATCACGATCCCGGCGTGGCTTCGAGAAGCGCCTGAAGCATCGGCGCCTGCTCCGCCGCATCGCGCGGCGATGCCGCCTTTACGATCGTGAGTTCCCCATAGCTGACGTCAACACGCGCGAAGGGTTTAGGGATGAGGAACCTGTCCCAGCTCTTCAGCCGCCATGCGCGCGAAGCCGCCGCACGAATGGGCACGATGTACGCACCAGTGCGCTGTGATGCGACGGCGGCACCGGGCGCGAACACGCGCGCGGGGCCGCGAGGGCCATCGGGTGTAATCGCGCCGTCGCGCCCCGCGTCGATCTCGCGCATCAGTCCGATCAACGCGCGACTCCCGCCCTTCGATGACGATCCGCGAACGGTTGCATATCCGAGCGACTCCGCAATGCGCGCGACAATTTCGCCGTCGCGATGCTCGCTGATGACAATCGCGACGTTCTCGCCTCGATGCTGCCACAACAAGGGCAGCAACTCACCATGCCAGAGCGCAAAGATGACGCGATGGTCCGCGGCACGCGCCGCATGCAAGGGCTCGACGTTGTGCGACCGCATACGCCACGTGCTCGCCAGAAGCCGAAGAAACGCGGCTCCCGCGCGCACGGTCCATCGCACTCGCCGCTCGGAACTCATGGCGTTCGTCCCGCGTATTCGCTCGCCATCTCCACCGCCATTGCCGCCACGCGTTTTGCCGCTCCCGGTTCGCCGAGCATGCCGCGTACTCGGGCGAGCTCCTGGATCATGGCGGCGCGTGCAGGACTCCCGGCATCGAGCAACGGTTCGAGCGCGTTGGCCACCGCGATCGGTTCAAGCGCGCCCTGCACGAACTCCGGCACGATTTCCTTGCCGGCCACGACATTCACCAGGCCGATGAACGGAATCGTGATGACGTACCGAGCCAAGGCGTACGTGATACGATCGACGCGATACGCCACGACCATCGGGCACAGCGCAACCGTTGCTTCGAGCGTCGTCGTGCCACTCTTGCACATCGCTGCATCGGCGGCGCGCAGCAACGAAAACGACGCCGCGTGCACGAGCGGAAAGGGGCAACGCTCGGCTGGAATGGTCACGTGTGGCGCTGCGCTCACCACCACCTTGAGCGACGGATCGCGACGTTGCAGTTCACGCGCAGTCGCCACGAACGGATCGAGATGCAACGCGATCTCCTGCGGCCGGCTCCCGGGAAAAAGGGCCAGCAGCCTGTCGTTGGGCGCGACGCCGATTTCTCGTCGCGCTTCCGCGCGATCAGGCAGCGTCTGCGCGCGGTCCATGAGTGGATGGCCAACGAACGTCGCGTTGATGCCGTTCTCGCGGAGCAGCTTCTCCTCGAACGGAAGGATGACCGCCGCGCGCGTGACAGTGCGCGCGAGCTTTTTCATGCGCCCGGCGCGTGATGCCCACACTTGTGGGGTGATGTAGTAAAGCACGGGAACGCCAGCGTCGGCCGCGACTGACGCAATCTTCATGTTGAACCCGCCGTAGTCCACCAAAACCACCAGCGCCACCTTGCCACTCTCGATACGCCGACGAAGATCTCGGCGCAGTCGTTGGTACTGTGGCAGATGCTTCAGCGGCTCGACAAATCCCAAATGCGCGAGATTCTCGGCGTGTTCAATGAGTTCCACGCCGGCGTGGCTCATCGCGTCTCCGCCAACACCCGTCATCGCGAAGGGCGCGCCCGACGCGGCAATCTCTCGCGCTACTCCCGCGGCATGCTGATCGCCGGACACTTCGCCGGCGACGAAGAGGATTTCACGCACGTGCACCAAGTGGGGAACGAATACCCGGCGTGGGCAACGTGCGCTCGATATCGGTCACGATCTGCAGCGCGACCGCGAGTGCTTCGCGGCCCTCTTCGCCACTGACCGCAACGGGCGACTCGCCGCGCACGGCTGCGAGAAAGCTCTCGAACTCCAGGCGAAGTGGTTCTCCATCTTCGGCCTCGAGCGGAATGCGCTCGACGAATTGCTCGAGTGCGAGCGGGGCGCTCGTGAGCGCCGCGAAATCGAGGTCGCCGCGCATGCGATAGAACTCACCGTTGCCGGCGGCAAGGTCGAGCGAGAGGTACCCGCTCTGCTGAAAAATCCGAATCTTGCGCATGCGATCGCGCGACACGCGGCTCGCCGTAATGTTCGCGACCGCGCCAGAGTCGAACGTGAGGCGCGCATTCGCGATGTCCACAAAAGGCGTGAGCACGGGAACGCCGACAGCCGCAACGGACGATGCCTTTCCGCCCACCAGCGTGTGCACGAGGTCAATGTCGTGAATCATCAGGTCCAGCACGACCGCGACATCTGATCCGCGAGGATTGAACGGCGACAGCCGGTCGCTCTCGATGAATCGCGGGGAATCGACATACGGAAGCGCGGCGCGAATGGCGCGGTTGAAGCGCTCCACGTGACCCGTTTGCAAGATGGCTCCGTGCTCTCGCGCGAGCGCGAGCATCGCGTCGGCCTCTTCGAGCGTGGCGGCAAGCGGCTTTTCGATCATTGCATGGATGCCGCGCGCCAACACCTTCTGCGCGACGGCGTAGTGACCCGGCGTCGGCACGACGATCGTAACGGCGTCGACCTCGTCCAGCAATGCATCGAGGGTGGGAAACGCGCGCACACCAAGGTCGGTGGCGACGACGGCTGCCCGATCCTCGCGCGACTCGAAGAAGCCAATGAAGTCTGGCCCCTGCATATCGCGCAGAATGCGGACATGATGGATGCCCAACCCACCGGCGCCAATGACGCCGGTCCGCACTCGCGTACTCAGACGACGACTCCGCGACCGCTCTCCTCAACGAAACGGAGGAGTTCCTGCACCTCGGGAAATGGCTTGAGATCCGTCGCCGCGCGATTTATCTTCCCGATCGTCCCTGGCTCCCCGGCAATCGAACCGGACGGGAATTCCTGCTGGGCGTCGGCCGACTCTACGATATTCCCGACGCCCGTTTGCTGGAGCATGTG
>JBDTMO010000527.1:0-4374 GCA_039934235.1 bacterium
TGATTCCGACCTTGAGCCGCGCTGGCCAGGTGCTCGAGAGCATGCTGCCCAAAACGATCCATGCGTCCGCGCCCGAGACGGCGCTACCGAGCGCGGATCAAGGCCCAGGCACCACCGCCATTCCGCGATACGAATACGGCATGGAGTTTCTCGGCGCGCTCAACGTGCAACTCGCGAAGCCGCCTGAATCGTTTGGTGCTACCGCAGACGGATTGCACATCACGTTCTGGATTGCGTCCGGCGAAATCCGCGGCCCGAAGCTCAACGCAACGATTCTCGGTGAAGGCGGCGATTGGATGAACGTCCGTCGAGACGGCGTGGGCGAAGCGGATGTACGCATCACGTTCAAGACCGACGATGGCGCGCTGCTGCTCTCGTGCTATTACGGAATCTTCGATCTCGGCCCCGACGGCTACGCGCGCGCGTTGCGCCAGGACTACGATCCCGTGCCGCCGCTTGTCGTGGTGCCACGCTTCGTGACGTCGCATCCCGACTGGCTCTGGTTGAGCCGCCTGCAATGCGTTGGTGTTGGCCGAGTGACCATGGCCGACTTGAAGGTGCGTTTCGATCTCTATGCGGTTCATGTTGGACAACCGCTTCTGTCTTCAGGCTTGCCGCGCGTCGCTGGCGTGCCTCCCGTCTGAGTTGTCTATTTGTCGTCCCACGCTGCACCAAACCAGGAGTGATGAGATGGGGTCTGACAATTACCAGTTGACGTGGACCGACCAGCAATGGGGTCGCATTCGTCAGGTCGTGCAGGATGAAGCGAATCGTGCGCGCGTGGCCGCCACGTTTCTTCCTCTCACGGGACCCTTGCCCGCCGACACGGATTTCGTTCCGTCCGACGAGCTGACGTATCCCGCGTCTGGTGAACGTGGTGAGCGGATGCAGATCAACGATACCAGCACAATCCCACTTGCCACGCTGCAGGTGAAGGTGTTCCTGCGCGGCGCGCAGGTTGCCGATCCGGATCTGACGAGCGCGTTGCAGATGTTCCGGCGCGCGGCAAATGTGCTCGCGCGTCTCGAGGACATCGTGGTCTTCAACGGACAGGCAGGACCAAGTCAGGGGCCGAAGGACAAGACACCCGGTCTCCCGACAATCTGGGAGATCCTCGGCGGCAGGCAGGGTGCGACACCCGGATTGGCGACGAACGAGGCCGGCACGCAGGAACCGGAGCGCGTATCGGGTGCTCCAGAGAATTGGGGAGAGCTCCTCGTGAGCCGAGTGTCCAACGCAATCGGCAAGCTGGAGGGCGCGGGGCACTTCGGGCCGTTTGCGGTCGTGCTGGGACAACGCCTGTTCAACGCCGTGCAGACGCCCAACCAAACGTCACTCGTGCTCCCGCAGGATCGCATCATCCCGTTCCTCGGCGGTGGCCCGCTGCTGCGTTCGTCGGCGTTGCCGGACGAGGCAGGCGTGGTTGTTGGACTCGGCGGCGCGCCAATCGATCTCGTCGTGGCAACTGATGTGTCGGTGAATTTCCTCCAGGTGACGACTGACCCGATGTTCGTGTTCCGTGTGTACGAGAAGATGGCGCTACGAATCAAGGAGAAGAAAGCGATCGTGCGGCTCCTGGGGCCGGCGGAAGCTGATTCGGTCGCACGAAAGAAGTAGCGGGTCGCTGACTCATGGCCACGAGAGTCGTCGTGCTCGGCGGTGGCGTCGCGGGCATGAGCGCGGCGCAGGAGTTGATCGAGCGCGGATTCGAAGTGGTGGTGCTCGAGAAGCGAGAAATTCCCGGCGGTAAGGCGCGGAGCATCCCGGTCGTGGATGACGGGCTCGGCACCAGCGGGCATCAGCGTCAGGACACTGGTGTCGCGTCGCTCGAGCACAAGCTGCCGGGCGAGCATGGCTTCCGCTTCTTCCCGGGCTTTTACAAGCACGTCATCGACACCATGCGCCGCATTCTGTCCTTCGACGGGCGCAAGGTTGCGGATCATCTCGTGCCGACGACGCGCGTTGCGATTACGCAGTACGAAAAACCGACATTCGTGCTGCCGGCCGTGTTCCCGGCTACGCTGGGCGATGCCGGGACCGTGCTGCGCGATATCCTGCTGGCCTTCGACAAGACGACTGGCCTAACGGCCGAGGACATCGCCTACTTCGGCGCGCGCATCTGGCAGATACTCACGTCGTGCGATGCGCGCCGGCTCGCTGAATACGAAAAGATCAACTGGTGGGAGTTCGTCGGCGCGGAGCAGCGGTCCGTCGCCTATCGAAAGTTTCTCGCGACGGGAATTACACGCTCGCTCGTTGCCGCGAAGGCACAAACGGCCAGCACACGAACCATCGGCGACGTGTTCGTGCAGCTCATCCTGACGATCGTCAATCCCGTTGCTGGCGCGACGGACCGCGTGTTCGACGGTCCGACGAATCTCGTGTGGATCGATCCGTGGCTCGCGCATCTCGAATCGCTGGGCGTCGAGTATCGGCGTAACACGCGGATCGAGGAGATTCGCTGCGGAGGCGGCAAGATCACGGGCGTCATCGTCGAGGTTGAGGGGCGCAGGGAGCTCGTGACGGGCGACCACTATGTGAGTGCGATTCCGCTCGAGCGCATCGCGCCTCTGGTGAACGATCAAATGCTCCAGGCAGATCCATCGCTGGCGAATCTCGAGCGACTGGCGCCAAACGTGGAGTGGATGAACGGCATCCAGTTCTATCTCAAGCGCGACGTTCCGACGACACATGGACACGTCATTCACATCGACTCGGAGTGGGCGCTCACGAGCATCTCGCAGCTGCAATTCTGGCGGAGTGTTGCGCCATCTGACTTCGGCGACAGCGATGTGGTGGGCGTGTTGTCGGTGGACCTCTCGGACTGGACGAAGCCCGGCTCCGATGGTCGTACAGCCATGCAATGCAGTCGAGAGGACGTCGTTCGCGAAACGTGGAACCAACTGAAGCGATCGATAAACATCGATCAGGAATTACTGCGCGACGAAGACCTGCATTCCTGGTTTCTCGATCCCGACATTCGCGCGGATGACGACCGGCCCGGCTATCTCAGAAATACCGAGCCGCTGCTCGTCAATCTCGTCAATACCTGGGCGCTCAGGCCGCACGCGCGGACGGCAATACCAAACTTCTTTCTCGCATCGGATTACGTTCGCACGTACACCGACCTCGCGACGATGGAAGGCGCGAATGAAGCAGCACGTCGAGCCGTGAACGGCTTGCTGGACGCGGTGGGCTATAGCGGCAGCCGCTGCGGCGTGTGGCCGCTGCACGAGTTTACGGCGCTCGACCCATTTCGCCTGCACGATGAGTCTCGCTTCAAGGCGGGCCTGCCGTGGGATGACACGCTGCTGCAGGTGGCGGCTCACGCGCTGACCGGGGCGTCGCCTCTGCTCGATCAGGCAGGCCCGCTCGTCCATCACGTGGCGCCGTTCATCTCCGTCGTTGCTGATGTCCTCGATCTCAGCGATGGCTCGATGGAGTCTGCCAACGAAGTGCGGACAACGGATCCTACCGTCAAGCGCGGCTCAGCGTACGTCCCCACACCGCAGTATCCACTCATCGACCTTGCCGACGACGTACCAGGAACAGGCGACATCGTTGGTCCGGCCGGCTTCATCGAGCGGCTCGGTTGGTACCGGGACATGCTGACGGATACGCTCATTTCCGGTGTGCCCACGCATGAGCCGCAGCGTCACATGTATGGCCTCGTCAGCGACTTCATGGAGCGTGCGGGGAAGGGGCTGCGTCCCGCACTCTGCATCGCAACCGCGCGCGCGCTCGGTGGGAACGCGGAAAATGCGTTCCCCGCCGCGGCCGGAATCGAGATGCTGCACAACGCGTTTCTGGTGCATGACGACATTGAAGACGCGAGTGAATCACGACGGGGCGCCGCGACGATGCACCGGCGCGCCGGCGTTCCCATCGCCGTCAATACTGGCGACGCGATGAATGCGCTCGCGATGCGCCTGTTTCGCAAGAGCGGGGAACGCCTTGGCCCCGCGGTCGTGCTGCGCATTCTCGACGAAGTGGATCACATGCTCATCGAGAGCCTCGAGGGCCAGGCCACTGAGCTCGGTTGGATTCACGACAACAACGTCGGCGTCGGGTCTGATGACTACTTGCGCCTGGTGTTGAAGAAGACCGCGTGGTACAGCTTCATTCATCCCCTGCGCATCGGCGCGCTCGTCGCAAATGGGAACGACGACAATCTCGGCCGTTTCGACCGGTTTGGATTTCTCCTTGGTCTTGCGTTCCAGATCAAGGATGATGTCTTGAACTTGAATGGCGACGAGTCGCGTTACGGCAAGGAGATCGACGGCGACCTGTGGGAAGGCAAGCGCACGCTCATTCTTGCGCATGCGCTCGCGCATGCCAAGCCGATAGACCGCACGTGGATCCGCGATTTTCTCT
>JBDTMO010000528.1:0-4354 GCA_039934235.1 bacterium
CGCTCGAGGCGGCGTGCTGCAAGGTGTTCGCGAGCGAGATGCTGTGGCGCGCCGCAGACGAAATGGTGCAGGTCGCGGGCGGTCGCGGGTTCGTGAAGCCGTACCCGTACGAACGAACGCTGCGTGATGCGCGCATCAACCGGATTTTCGAAGGAACGAACGACATCCTTCGCCTCTTCATTTCGCTGAACGGCATTCGCGGACCAGCAGAAGAGTTGAAGGAACTCGGCATGGCGCTGCGACGTCCGTTGAAGAATCTCGGGCTGCTCTCCGAATTCGCGGCATCGCGTATTGCGAGCCGTTTTGGTGCCACGCCAACGGTCGACGTCGAACTGCACGAACGACTTCACGGGCACGCGCGGCACTTCGAGAAGCACGTGCAGGAACTCAAGGACGGAACCGAACGACTGATTCGCGAATACCGTAACGAGATTGTGGACCGGCAACTGGAGCTGGAGCGCTTGAGCGACATGGCCATCGAGATGTTCGCCACTGCGTGTGTCCTTGCACGCACGCAGCGCGTGCTGTCCGAGCGCGGCGTGGACGGCTGCGCGCATGAGCTGGCGCTGTGCGATGTGTTCGTCGTCGAATCCGGACGTCGCTTTCGCGCGAGTCGCGGCGCGTTGCTCTCGGCGCAGGATGAAGCGCGGCGCACGATAGCAGCGGGCGTACGGGAGGCTGGAGGTTATGCGGTGCCAAATACCCTGTTGTGAGGCAAGTGAAGGACCCTGTGATTCAACCGCTGACTGCAACGCCTCGTTGTCATCCTGAGCGAGCGCAGCGAGTCGAAGGACCTGCACGTGCTGTTGCGCTTTGCCAAGTGCAGGTTCTTCGCTACGCTCAGGACGACAACATTTCACCCACTTATTTGAGCAAAGTGCGATGAGCCCCAAGCCACACATCTACGACATCTCTGTTTCGCTGCGCACCGGGGGCGTGATCTATCCGGGCAATCCTCCCATTTCGATCACCGCTCAGCAGGCAATTTCCCAGGGCGCGGGCGCAAACGTGTCGCGCCTGGATTTTGGTTCGCACAGTGGCACGCACGTCGACGCGCCAAAGCACTTCTTCGACGACGGCGCCGGCGTGGACGAAATGCCGCTCGACGTCCTGATGGGTCCGTGCCGGTTGCTCGCCTTTTCCGACGCCGTGATGAGCATTGGCGAAGCGGAACTGCGAGCGCACGATCTTATGGGCGTCACGCGCGTGCTCCTCAAGACGCGCAACTCGGCATGGCTCGCGAGCGGGAGCACCGAGTTCCACCCGGATTACACCTACGTCGCACCGGATGGCGCGGAGTATCTCGCGGCGCTCGGGGTGACGCTGGTGGGGGTGGACTACCTGTCGGTGGAGCAGTTTCATTCGGGCCATCATCGCACGCATCGCACGCTGCTCGAGCGCAGCATCGTGATCGTGGAAGGACTCTTGCTGAGCGATCCGCCCGCCGGAGACTATGAGCTGGTGTGTTTACCGATCAAGTTCGCGGGGCTGGATGGTGCGCCAGCCAGAGCGGTGTTGATTGGCTGAATGCACCACAGCGTTGAAGACGACTTGAGCCGCGGTTCGCCGCGGTCATCCAAACCGGAATGATGCGATCATGACTTCACCAATCTCTGCCAGGGCGCGACCCACCAGCCACTTCGGCGTACTCGGACACCCCGCAGAGCGTGCGGACCAGTGCACGATGGTGATCTTCGGTGCGACGGGAGATCTCACCAAGCGCAAACTTTTCCCGGCGCTGTATGAGCTCGCCGCCGAACATCTGCTCGCTCCTGGATTCGCCGTGCTCGGCGTCGGACGAGATGCGACGGAGACGGACCAGACGTTTCGCGACAAGATGCGCGCGGCGCTCGACGAGTCCGAGGAAGTCAAGCGCGTGGACGACGAAGTGTGGCAGTGGCTTGCGCAGCGCACGTTTTACGTTGGCGGTGACGCGAGCGACGAGGCGTCGTACGCCGACATCAAGACACGCCTCGCGGAGATTGAAACGTCGCGGCCTGAGGAAGAGCGCAATCGGTTCTTTTACCTGGCCGTTCCACCGAGTGTGTTCGAGACCATCGTGCGGCATCTTTCGTCGAGCGGGTTGGTTCCGCGAACGGACGATGGCCAGGCCAGGCCATGGGCGCGCGTCGTCGTCGAGAAGCCGTTCGGCCACAGCTTGGAAACCGCGTGCGACCTGAATGCGCTGGTGCTTTCGCTCTTTGCCGAGAACCAGGTTTATCGCATCGATCATTTTCTGGGCAAGGAGACTGTCCAGAACGTTCTTGTGCTGCGCTTCGCAAACTCGATTTTCGAACCGCTCTGGAACAGGCGCTGGATTTCGCACGTGCAGATCACGGCGGCCGAGGCGGTTGGCGTGGAGGCGCGGGGCAAGTATTACGAGGAAGCTGGCGTCGTGCGCGACATGTTCCAGAATCACCTGATGCAGCTCCTCGCGCTTACGGCGATGGAGCCACCACCGAGCATGACGGCTGATGCCGTGCGAGACGAGAAGGTAAAGGTATTGAAGTCGGTGCGGTGGCTTACGCCTGAGTCGATTCCGACGAGTGCGGTGCGGGCGCAGTACGGACCCGGTGTTGCGAATGGCAATCTCGTGGCAGGCTATCGCGACGAGCCGGATGTGGCGCACGACTCACCGACGCCAACGTATGCCGCCATTCGCTTCCACATCGACAATTGGCGGTGGAAGGGCGTGCCGTTCTATCTGCGGTCGGGCAAGCGATTGGCGAAGCGGTATTCGGAAATCGCCGTCACCTTCCAGGCGCCGCCGCACCTGATGTTCGGCGGCGAAGGTGCAAATCGCGAATTGCAGCCGAACACGTTGGTCATGCGCGTGCAGCCGAACGAAGGCGTGTCGCTGAACTTTGAGGTAAAGGTTCCAGGCGCGGCGGTCGCGTTGACGCAGCATCTCGAAGTGGCGCCTGTGGACATGGACTTCAGTTACTCCGAGGCGTTCGGCGAAACGGCAGCGCCCGCGTACGAAACGTTGCTCCTGGACGTGATGATCGGTGAGATGACGCTGTTCACTCGCAGTGATGAGGTGGAAGCGGCGTGGAAGATCATTGATCCTCTCCTGCGATACTGGGAAGAGCACTCGGCGCGGCCGATGCCGACATACGCTGCTGGGAGCTGGGGACCCGCAGAGGCGGACCGGCTGATTTCACTGGATGGGGCGCGGTGGAGGGTTCCCTGAGCGAACATTCCACGATACTCTGGCGCCGGTTGGACATGCCGGGCCACGAAGTTGCCGAGTTGACTGCGACGACCGCCGGGTTTCGGTTATCGGGAGTTGCGGCGTTCGCGTACGAGAACATGCCGTGCCGCATGGAGTACGTGATTCGTTGCGACGCATTGTGGCGCACCAAGAGTCTCCACCTGCAGGGGCATGTTGGCGCAACGCTGGCCTCGCTCGATCTTGCGCGCAGCACCGGTGATGCGTGGATCGCCAATGACACGCCGATGCCTCACTTGCTCGGCTGCGTAGACGTCGATCTCGGCTTTAGCCCATCGACGAACCTGCTTCCGATTCGGCGACTCCGTCTCGCAGTTGGCGCGCACGCATCGGTGCGCGCGGCGTGGGTGCGGTTCCCTGAATTGAAGCTCGAGGTGCTCGAGCAGACGTATACGCACAGGGAAGATCTCGCCTATGCGTACGAGAGCGCGGGTGGCGATTTCCGTCGCAACCTGTCGACGAATGCGTCGGGGTTTGTCGTGGACTATCCGGACTACTGGGTTGCCGAGGCGTTTGTTGCCCACGCCTAGCGACGGTGATGCGGCGATCGTGGACTTTCGCGCGGAGTATGCGGAGGCGTTTTATCGGCTCAATCGCGCGTGGCTGGATGAGCACGCGCTCTATGAGCCCGCGGACGAAAAACAGCTCGCCAATCCGCTTGGTGCGATCATCGGCTTGGGTGGCGCGATTTTCGTTGCGGTCCGGGACGGCGAGGTGGTGGGCACGGCGGCGGTGATACCGCACGGCAACGGCGAGGTAGAGTTGGCGAAACTCACGGTTGCGGAATCTGAGCGCGGGCGTGGACTGGGCCGCCGTTTGGTGCTGGCAGCGATCGAGAACGCTCGGGCTGCCGGGGTGTCACGTGTTGGACTGGTATCAAGTACGCGTCTCGGCAGCGCGCTCAAGCTGTACGAATCAATGGGATTCGTTCATCGGCCGCCGCCGGAGGTTCGGCCGTACAAGACGGCGGATGTCTTCATGGAGATGCAGCTTTAGCAGGTTTAGTAGAGTGCGCCGAGTACTGTGGTTGGCAAAGGCTAGTCGGTCGCGTTCTTAACCGCAGAGGACGCAGAGTTGATATGAGAAAGGCCTTCCCCTGGCCGGTCGCGGCGTAGCAATACA
>JBDTMO010000529.1:0-4354 GCA_039934235.1 bacterium
GTCTTCACATACCGCAACTTCGACAACGGCGGTGGTGTGGCCGTGGGTGATCTCAATGGCGATGGGCTGCCGGAGATTTTGTTGACATCGAACCAGGGCGGCCCAAGCCTCTATTTGAATCAGGGGAATTTTCACTTCCGCGACATCACTGCGGAGACAGGGCTCAGGAACCGCAAAGACTCCTGGACCACGGGCGTAACCCTCGCAGACGTCAATGCGGACGGCTTGTTGGACATCTACATCTGCAAGGCGGGACCCGGCGACGCGGCGAGCCGCGCGAACGAGTTATGGATCAACCAAGGGCCGAATAAGGACGGAATCCCGATCTTCAAGGAAATGGCGGGTACGTACGGCGTCACCGACGGCGGGTACTCGACTCAGGCCATTTTCTTCGATTACGACGGCGACGGCAGGCTGGACCTGTTCGTGCTCCGCAACTCGCCGAGGCCCGCCAACAGCCTGGCCATTCGCAACACGCGCGATGTCGCCGACCCCGACGGCGGCGCACGGCTCTACCACAATGACGGAGATCATTTCTCGGACGTGACCGCCGCGGCTGGAATTCACAGTCCAACCATGGCGTTCGGTCTGGGCGTTGTCGCGGCCGACGTCAACAACGACGGGCGGCCCGACCTCTACGTGTCCAATGATTTCTTCGAGCGCGACTACCTCTATATCAACAACGGCAACGGCACGTTCTCCGAGGCCATCGACCGCCAAATGCCGGTCATCAGTTTTTTCTCGATGGGCCTGGATGCGGCCGACCTGGACAACGATGGCTGGCCGGACATCTACACCACCGACATGCTACCCGAGGATGATTACCGGCTGAAGACCAACAGTCAATTCGAGGGCTCGCAGTCGTATCAGAGTCGAGTCGCCACTGGGTTTCACCACCAAGCGATGCGGAACATGCTTCAGCGCAACAACCGGGATGGCACATTCAGCGACGTTGGACAGCTGGCCGGCGTCGAGCGCACCGACTGGAGTTGGAGCGCACTCATCGCCGACTTCGACCTCGATGGCAACAAGGACATCTTCGTAACGAACGGCATCGCGAAGGACATCACCTCGCAGGATTACGTTGCCTATCTGGGGAGTGAGCAGACGATGCGCGCCGTGACCAGTGACGGCCGCACTCGCACTGACTTTCGACCCCTGCTCAAGGCGATGACGTCAACGCCGCTGCCGAACTACGCCTTTCGCAGCCTTGGGGGGATGCGCTTCGTGAACGACGCCAAGGCATGGGGGCTGGCAACGCCCAGCTTCTCGAGCGGAGCAGCCTATGGCGATCTGAATGGCGACGGAGCGCTCGACCTCGTGGTGAACAACGTCAACGGGGAAGCGTTCATCTATCGGAACAACGCGCGTGCGCTGAACCCCGGAAACCATTTTCTTCGAGTCCGGCTCGCTGGCGACGGCGGAAACCGCTTCGGTGTCGGTGCTCGGATCACCGTGCATGCCGGTGACGGCTTGTCCATGCAGGAGGAGTCTCCCACTCGCGGGTTCCAGTCGAGCGTCGACTACGTGCTCGCCTTCGGCCTCGGACGGCATGCTGTCATCGATTCGCTTCGTGTGGACTGGCCCGACGGACGCGTGAGTGCGATGACTGGAGTCGCCGCCAACCAACTCGTGACGATTCGTCAAGCCGAAGCGGGCCCTCGACGGCCAGGGCGGGCAACGAACCCGCAGACGCTGTCGACGCTCTTGACGGACGTCACGGACAAGACGGAGCTCGAGTTCAAGCACCGCGAGAACGATTTCGTCGATTTCGATCGAGAACCGCTGATGCCGAAGCTCGTGTCAACGGAGGGACCGTTCGTTGCTGTGGGCGACGTGAACGCCGATGGCCTCGACGACATCTTCATTGGCGGTGCCAAGGGGCAGTCGAGCCGGCTTTTTATCCAGGAGCGCAACGGGCGGTTCACAAACACCGATGAGGCGGTGTTCGCGCGCGATTCGACCTCGGAAACGCTGGGCGCGGTGTTTTTCGACGCGAACGGCGACGGTCGTCCCGATTTGTATGTCGTGAGCGGAGGCAACGAGTACTCGGAGGGAGCCCCGGCGTTGCAGGATCGGCTGTACCTGAACGACGGACACGGTCATTTTCGCAAGGCTGAGGGCGCGGTGCCGAGTGAGGCCAACAGCGGCTCTCGCGTCGTCGCTGCCGATTACGACGGTGACGGCGCCATCGATCTCTTTGTCGGCGGACGCGTCGTGCCCTGGCAGTACGGGATGGATCCGCAGAGCATGCTGCTCAAGAACGACGGGAGGGGCCACTTCACCAACGTCACCGCCAAGGTCGCGCCTGAGCTCGAGCACGTCGGGATGGTCACGGACGCCGTTTGGCGCGATGTGGATGGTGATGGCCTCCTCGACCTCGTCGTGGTTGGCGAGTGGATGCCGATTACAATTTTCAAGAACGTTGGCGGAGGCCGGCTCAAGCGGCTCGACGTCCCCGGGCTGGAAAAGAGCAATGGCTGGTGGAATCGCATCATCGCTGGTGATTTCACGGGCCATGGCCGCACGGACTTCATCGTCGGCAATCTTGGTTTGAACGGGCGCTTGCGCGCCTCGGAGCGCGAGCCCGCCACGATGTACGTGAAGGACTTCATGGGAAACGGTGTCGCCGAACAGATCATCTCCACGTACGCTGGCGGCGTGAGCTATCCCCTGCCGCTACGCGACGACCTGATGAACGCGCTCCCCTACCTCAAGCCGCGTTTCCCCAAGTATGCCGACTACGCGCGCAAAACGGTCACGGACCTCTTCTCGGCGAAGGAGCTCGAAGGCGCCACGCTCAAGAAGGCGTACACGTTCGCCACGTCGCTTGTGCGGAATAACGGCAACGGCTCGTTTACAGTCGTGCCGTTGCCGGACGAAGCACAGCTTGCGCCAGTGTATGGGATACTGGCGAGCGACCTCACTCATGCCGGTCAGGCAACGGGAAATGGTTCGAAGGCGAAAGGGCAGGACCTCTTGCTGGCCGGCAATTTCGACGGT
The DNA here is from genome assembly GCA_039934235.1 of bacterium. Classification (GTDB taxonomy): domain Bacteria; phylum Gemmatimonadota; class Gemmatimonadetes; order Gemmatimonadales; family Gemmatimonadaceae; genus AG11. Next base: position 3,004 of record JBDTMO010000529.1, read on the forward strand.
TTCAAGCCTGAGATCGGGCGCATGAGTGCGAGCTACGGCCTCGTCTTGCGGGGCAACGGTGCCGGGTCGTTTACGCCGGTACACGCGCCGGAAAGCGGTTTTTTCGTTCCGGGCCAGGCACGAGACATTCAACGCGTGCGCACCGCGACCGGCGATCTTTTCATCGTGAGCCGAAACAACGACCGCCCGCTCCTATTCAGGGCGGCGCGAACGAAGACCCTTGCGCGGGTCCGATAAGATGTCTCGGCCTTCCGGAGTCAGGCGCCCCACTGTCCTCGGCAAGCTTGCGATGCTCGCGATGCTCGCCATCGCGACAGCATGCGGAGCATTAACACCGGGAGCGACGTATGGTGCGGCACCGCCCGCGACGTCCTCCGCGGTGCGGGCGCTCTATGACGCGCCACGCGACCTCGGGCCACTGTTTCACGACGTCCAGATGGCAAGCGTGTTCTCCAATTCGAAAACGTTCGTCGATTCCAAACCCCTCTTTCAGCCGGCCGATATCGTCGCGCGATACGCCGCGGAAAAGACTTCGCCCCAATTCGACTTGCGGGCGTTCATCGGGCGGAACTTCGAGAGTCCGAAATCGGCGGGTGACGACGTGCGTTCGGATACGACGCAAACCATGGAACAGCACATCGGCGCGTTGTGGACCGCGTTGACACGCCCGGCAGATCCAGTGGACGCGCGCTCGACGTTGCTTCCGCTTCCGCAGCCATATGTCGTGCCCGGCGGCAGGTTTCGCGAGGTGTATTACTGGGATTCGTATTTCACCATGCTCGGTCTCGTGGAAAGCGGGCGGTCCGACCTGGTGAAGGACATGCTGGATAACTTCGCGCATCTCGTCGCGAACGTTGGACACATCCCGAACGGCAATCGCACGTACTATCTCGGACGCAGTCAGCCGCCATTCTTCGCGGCGATGGTGGGGCTGTACGCGAAAGCCACCGATACGACGCAAGCGCTTCGCTACCTGAACGCCATGGAGGCGGAGCACGCATTCTGGATGGACGGCGCGGATCGCCTGACGCCGGGGCAAGCGTATCGCCGAGTCGTGATGATGCCTGAGGGCGTGGCACTGAACCGATACTGGGACGATCTCCCCGGACCACGGCCGGAGTCGTACCGTGCCGACTTTCAGGTCGCGCAAGCGCTACCGGACAGTCTGCGCGAGCCGTTCTACCGCAACGTTCGCGCGGCGGCGGAAAGCGGCTGGGATTTCTCCAGTCGCTGGATGCGCGATGCCTCCGATCTCAGGACGCTGGAGACCACCGAGTTGGTTCCGGTTGACCTCAACAGCCTGATGTACAACGCCGAGCGTACCATCGCGGCCCTGCGGTCGTTTCGGAAT
>JBDTMO010000530.1:0-4349 GCA_039934235.1 bacterium
CGAGTGCTGCTTCGCATGCTCACGCGTGGAAGGCTAGAGGGTGGCCCAGCACGGCTGCTACCGCACCACCGACAATGGTCGAGATCAGGTTCACCAAATCGTTGTCCATCCATTCGCGTCCACCAGCCAGGATCGTCGCGGTTCCGCAATCGTGAACGCGCTGCTCGGACGTCTTATGGCAATTGGGGCACCAGCGTCTTTCCTGGACCGTTGCGCCCACGAGTGAATCGGCGAGCGCGCCCGCGACGCCGGCGATGGTGACGATGGCCACGGAACCAGAAAGTCCGAGCGATCGAGCGACGATCGCGATGAATGCTGCTCCTGCGACCATTGCCAGTGAGCCCATTGCGCTCATGCCACCGGACGTGCCGGGCGCGAGGCGGCGCAGCGTGAGCATCGAGCGCGGCGTACCTCCGTAAAGCGTTCCAATTTCGGTGGCCCACGTGTCTGCCGCCGACGCGGCAAGTGCGCCGAGTGCGGCGGTGCGCATCACGGCCCCAATGTGTTCCGGGGCGAATGGCGCGAGAACGACGGCCATTGCGAACATGCCACCGTTGGCGATGACTTGCAGGGCGTCGCGCGCGCCACCCTTGGCCACGACGCCGGCGGTGAGCCGCTCCTTGTCCGCGCGTCCCTGCCGCGTGAGCAGCATCGCGGCAACGAAATAGACGACGAGCAATGCGCCCCACGCCCACCCCGCGGCGGCGGTCGCCGCGCCGACGACGATGGTCGCCACGGCGCCTGAGGTGGAAAGCGAGCCACTGCGTCGCGAGACGAATGCGATCGCGCTGGCCGCGACCGCGCCGGCTGCTGCGCGTTCGAGCATCAGCGTCGCGGTGTGCGAGAGCGGCATTCGCGAAGGTAGTCGTGGTCGGATGCGCAGGACAAGCGTTGCCACATGGGGCTAAGCCATTGAGAGCACCCTCGGTTCCCGTTAGCTTCAACGGCCGACTCGCTCGTCCTGCCGCCCTGCCGTCCAACGCAGTTTATGCTCGCCACTGTCGACGCCCTCCTTCCACTCAGCCTGCTCGAAGCCGTCCGTGATGTCGACACTCCCGAGGGGCTCCTCGACGCCGAGTTCGTCGATGAGTTGCGTAACAAGCGGCTCGGTCTAAGCGATACCGTCTACTCGCAGATTCAGCGCTATACGGAGTCGGTGCGGCGCAATCAACGCACGCCGCAGGAAGAAGCGATTGCGCTGGCACGACTCATTGGCAGGCGCCCCGATGCGGAGGCCGTGCTACGCGCCGCTGGCCGGTTTCTGGCGCGCGAAGCGTACATGACGGTATCGCCGGTAACACGCGGCGTGCTCAAGGTGATGCCAGCTGTGATCACTCGCCCGCTCGCGCTGCGGAAGACGAAGCGCATCGCACAACGATACCTGAACGCGAATGTACGTCGGGTGGGGCAGTTCATTCTTCTCGAAGTGCCGCGTTCGGTGACGCTTGGCGCGGCGCCGGGAAGTACGGGCTGTTCATTCTACGAGTCGTCGTTGCGCGAGGTGCTGCGCCTGCTCGTTGGTGCAACGGGTTCAGTTGAGCACACGCGATGCGAGGGCCGCGGTGAGGGCTCGTGCGAGTGGCGCGCTGATTGGCGCGGTGCGGACCGGTCGCACACGGGCTGACGCAGGGGCTGTTACCGCTTTTGAGGCTTTTACCGTTCACTGTCCACCGTTCACTGTTCACTTCCCCGTTCACCGTTCACCGTTCGCCGTTCACTTCCCCGCTCACCGTTCACCGTTCACCGTTCACCGTTCACGTGCTGACTCTCGAATTGCTTCCCGAAATACAGCGGGCCCTCGCGGACGCCGATCTCGATGGATGGCTGCTGTTCGATTTCCAGGGCATCAATCCAATTGCACTCGGCTTCATTGGCGTGCGCGGATTCATCTCGCGGCGCATCTTCGTCTGGATCCCGCGCACGGGTGTCCCGCACGCGCTGGGGCACGCCATCGAGCCGGGTCCCTGGCACAGCTGGCCGACGGCATGGGGCAAGTCGACGTACAGCTCGTGGAAGAGCCTCGAGAGCGGCATCAGCGACATGGTGAACGGCAAGCGCATCGCCATGGAGTATTCGGCCGGTGATGCTGTGCCGTATCTCGATCGCATTCCCGCTGGAGTGCTCGAAATGGTGCGCGCTGCCGGCGCGACGGCGATTGTGTCGAGCGGCGAGCTCGTCACGCGCTTCTATGCGACGTGGAATGCAGAGCACATTGCGTCGCACCTACGGGCCGCGGAAATCATCGCACCAATTGCGCAGGCGGCCCTGCAGATCGCGGGCAAACGGGCCCGCAGCGCGCAGCCGATTACTGAACACGAGCTGATGACGTGGATGCAGGAACAGTTTGCGAAGGCCGGACTGTCTGCCGACCACGGGCCGAACGTGAGTGCGGGCGCGAATGCAGCGAACCCGCATTACGAGCCGTCCGCCGACAATCCGCGGCCTATTCTCGACGGTGAAGTGCTGTTGATCGACCTCTGGGCCAAAGAGGACGAAGGCGTGTACGCCGATCAAACGTGGATGGCGACGATCGGCACACCGACAGCCCGCGCGCAGGAAGTGTGGGCCGCTATTCGCGACGCACGTGATGCCGCCATCGCACTGGTGCGGGACGCCGCGAAGGAAGGCAGGCCGCTGCGCGGCGGGGACGTCGACGACGCAGCGCGCGCGGTAATTACGTCGCGGGGATTCGGCGAGTACTTCACGCATCGCACGGGGCACTCAATCGATCCACGGTCCATACATGGATCCGGGCCGCATCTCGACAATCTCGAGACGCGTGAAGAGCGGCTGCTCGTTCCAGGCGTCGGATTTTCGATCGAGCCGGGGATCTACATCCCGGGAGAAATCGGCATGCGCACCGAAGTGAATGTCTACATCGAGCCAGGGAAGGCAGTTGTCACGCCGAACGTCTACCAGCACGAGTTGATCGTCGTGTAGCCGTTTGTCGTCCTGAGCGCAGCGAAGGACCGCACCCAAAGTGACGCAACAGCAGGTGCAGATCCTTCGACTCGCTTCGCTCGCTCAGGATGACAGCCCCGCCCTGAGCCAGGACAGCAGTTGGTCCTGGACCATCGCACTCGACAACAGCTCGAAGTGCGATGCGCTTTCAAGACCGGTAAGCGTGCGCTGCTGTGCGATCGGAAACATTCCGGAGCCGTTTGCTCCAGCGATGCTCGCGGTGGGGACGAAGAGATCGTTCGGTCCCGACAGCATCTTCGTCAGCACCTTCGAGGTGATCAGCGCCATGAGCGCGGGATCGCGCGGCGTAAAGTCCGACGCGAGCGCGAAATACTGCGTTTCAACCCGCTGAGGCCCCTCATTATGCGCCTTCAGGAATTCGCCCTTAGGTGCCATGGCGCCGATTCCAGAGAGGCCCTTGTACATCCCCACCGCCAATTCCTTCACGACTTCCACGATGACGTGCAACACCTCCGTCGCGGGCTCGCCGTGAATGGCATCGAAGATGGTCGTCATGCAATCGAGCAACGTCTTGAGATGCTCGGGTTCCGCGAGCATCGTCCCCGCATTGGGCGTTCCGACGAGCACCACCTTGCCAACGCGGAGCGTCCTGTCATTGAGCGCCAGGTCGTCCTGTCGTTCGACGAGCATGCGCGCAACGAGTCCACCACGAGAATGCGCGACAATGTCGACGTCGAACGCCGCACCCGCGGGCATGCGCGCCACCAGCTCGCGCGCATTGCGGAGCGGATCGTGACCGATGGTACTGTGATCGAACGCAAAGACACGCCCCTCATACTGCGCATCGAGCGCCGCGAGAGTGTCAGCCGACCACCCGGCAAACGTCGTATGAGACCGACCGAACGGACCGTGCAGCAGCAACAGTGAACGCCCCGATGCCATGCGGCGCCAGCCCTCGTCATCAAGCGCTGATGCACCAGCGGTCGCGCTATCTCCAGCCACGAACGCGCGAACACGATACGGGCGATGCTGCAGTTCCCACGTGCTCGCAAGCGACTCTCCAATGGCGCTGGCAATCGGCTCGAGGAAGGGATACACCAGCACCTTGAGCACCTGATTGACCGCCTTCGCGGCAACGCCACGCGTGCCATCTCCGAACGCGGCGTACGTCGTCGCAACTGGCACCGTGAACCGCTGCATTGGGACGGACAACGGTTCGCTGCCGCGCGTACTGTCCGTCGGCACGCTCGTCGGAAAATGCCAGGACAACACGCCATTCTCGTCGCGGCTAAGCAACACGTGTCCGTATCCCTCTGGTGGCGTCGCCAGCTGGACATCCAACGACGGCTCTGCGCCGCCACGCGTTGCAGCGTCGTCAGTTGTTGCACGACTCAGCGCGATGATCTGCTTGACGGCCACGCCACTCG
>JBDTMO010000531.1:0-4346 GCA_039934235.1 bacterium
GGTAGGCACACGCGAAACGAACCACGAATGACGAAACACGGGCCGTGAATACGTCTTCACACTTCTGAACAGGACCACTAAGTGACTCCCGCGCGCCGCCGCGGCATCGATGATCGCCTCGAACCCGTCGAACGGATAAGCGCCGCGGTACATGCGGCCGTTGAGCGACGAAGAGGCGGCCGTGATACTCCCAGCGCGCGCGGACGCCAGTGTCGGCCGCGCGTTCTGCGCAAATACGTTCATCAATCCCGTCGATCGGGGCGCGGATCCCTGGGTCGTCAAGCGCGGCCGCCCTCTACTACGCGGTGGAATCGCGCGGCAACGCGATGTGGGTGTACAAAACGGACACCCTGACGCGGCTCAAGAAGATGCCGGTGAAGGTGTTGAGCACGCCCTCCACCGGTTGGAACCAGACGGACGTGTGGGCGCCCGAGCTGCATTTCATCGACGGGCATTGGTACGTCTACTATGCGGCCGGCATGCCGGGGCCCTCGGGGCCCGATGCGGCCTTTACGGACCAGCGCAGTGGCGTGCTCGAATCTACTGGTGACGATCCACAGGGACCTTATGTCGACCGGGGAATGCTCTACACCGGGAACGACGTGCGCACCGGGGCGAACCCAATCTGGGCGATCGATCTCTCGGTGCTGCGCATCCGCGGAGCGCTCTATGCCGTGTGGTCCGGGTGGGACGAGAACCGCTCAACGCATGTCACTCCGCAGCAACTGTACATCGCGCGCATGTCGAACCCGTACACGATGGCCACGAACCGCGTGCGCATCAGCGCGCCCACCGAGCCGTGGGAACTGGGGGCGGGGCTGGACCTCGAGGAAGGACCTGAGCCTCTGACTCACGGGAGCGACACGTTCATCATCTATTCCACGCGCGAGTCGTTCCTTCCCGACGATCGACTGGGCATGCTTCGTCTCACCGCCCCCGATGCCGATCCACTCAACCCGACAAGCTGGATCAAGTCGGGGCCCGTGTTTACAGGCCTGCCTGGTGGAGGTGTCTACGGCGTGGGTCACGCGAGTTTTACAATGTCTGTGGACGGCAAGGAGGACTGGATCGTATTCCATGCGAAATCCGTGGCGGCGCGTGGGTGGAACGATCGCGTGATCCGTATGCAACGGTTCGGCTGGCAGCGCGACGGATCTCCCGACTTCGGCAATCCCGCGCCGAATGGTGTGCCTGTGCCGGTGCCCTCAGGGCAATGCAGGTAATGGCAATCTCGCTGTCATTGGGCATTGAGGATCAAGGAGACGCTGCAGGATTTGGAAGTCGACGGCAACCAGGTGAAGGGTGGATACGGGTCCGTGATCGTCGGGAACGAGCGTCATCTCGTCGGGGACGAGCGTCATCAACCCGAGCGGCGGCTGACACCCACTCGGTTTGGCCGATTGATAACTCGAGAGCGGCGCACGCGATTACGCGTGCGACGCTCTTGTCGTTGTTAGGGTTGCTACGCAGCTCTACCTCCTCCGTAAACACCAACGGCAGAAACTCTTCGCGCGCGTGGCGCCGCCTTTCGCGCCCTTTGTCACACGGTTGCTCGCCGAATGTGTGACTGGTGGGCCTGTAGAGAGGAAGCCGCGACCATCCTTTCGCGGCGCGTCGGCCCCGGGGCGCGGCTGTTGCAAAAGGGCGACACGAATCTCAATGGAGGAATGCACACGTGCGGAAGTTGATTCTCAAGATGTCGATCTCGGTGGATGCATTCGTTTCTGCGATGGACGGGCAAAGCGACTGGATTTTCAGCAGCATGGACGAAGGATCAGGGGAGTGGACGTTGGAGACGATGCGCGAGACGGGCCTTCATCTCATGGGCGCCAAGACCTTCCGGGACATGGCGTCGCATTGGCCCTACTCCACGGAGATATACGCCCCACTGATGAACGAAATTCCAAAGGCGGTCTTCTCGCACGACAAATCGATTACCTCGCACTTGTCACGCGAGACGGCGCAAACGAAGGAGGCGAATACGGTGAAAGACGCGACGAACGCGCCACCGCTCGATCCAGACACGATTGCGAAGAACGAACGGAGCTGGAAGGAGGCGCGTGTCATGTCCGGCGACCTCGCGGACGGCATCGCGCAACTCAAGAGCGAGCCCGGCAAGGACATCGTCGCGTGGGGCGGCGCGGGGTTCGCGCGTAGTCTGGTAACGCTTGGTCTCCCCGACGAATACCGGTTCCTGGTGCATCCGACGGCGCTCGGTAAGGGACTTCCGATCTTCTCCGAGCTTCCCAAATCGATGGCGTTGAAGCTCGTGTATGCGAAGGCGTTCGACAAAGGCGCAGTCGGGCACGTCTATCAGCCCGCGCATCGCCAGTAGCGTGATCCACACGGAGCGTCACCAACGGTTCGCCGTCGGCTGTCGTAGGTACGGCAAAAGCTCCAGCCCGCCGGATCACGCACCGCCCATCCCGAAGTGTCATGAGCCTGATGCCCCCCCGCATGACCCGCTCCCGTATCACGCGCCGCAGGCTCGGCGCAATCCTGCTCGGCGCATTCGCGGCGGTGGTGCCACTGCATGGTGCCACCGCCCACGCGCAGCAGCCTGTGCGCGCGCGCGTCAAGCCGACGCTCACCATCGAGGGGCGCGTCTTCAAGGACTTGAATGCCAACGGCCGCCTCGATCCTTACGAAGACTGGCGCCTGCCGGTCGCGGCGCGCGTGCGCGACCTGTCGAGCCAGATGACGCTCGAGGAAAAAGCGGGGATGCTGTTGATCAACACGCTCAACGCCGAGGCTGGTGGCCGCCTCAGCGACCGAGGCGTGCAGATGATCCAGACCGAGAAGATGACACGCTTCATTTTCCGAAACGCAGTGGTGGAGAACGTCGTTGCGAGTCCACCCGCAGCGAGTCCGCAGCCAACCGCAGGCGGCCGCGGTGGACGTGGCGGCCCGGGCGGCGGGGCATCGGTCACGCCGTTGCAAGCGGCGCAGTTCACGAATCTCGTGCAGGAGCGCGCAGAAGGAACGCGGTTGGGCATTCCCGTGGTGTTCAAGTCGAACGCTCGGAATCACATCGAGCGCGACGCGCGCGCGGGGATCAGCGTGACGACGGGTGCGTTCTCCGAGTGGCCGAAGGAGCCGGGCCTCGCGGCAACCCGTGATACCGCGCTCATTGGCGAGTTCGGGCGCATCATGGCCCGGGAGTGGTCGTCGATCGGGCTGCGCGGGATGTACGGCTACATGGCGGACCTCTCCACCGAGCCGAGATGGTTCCGCGTGCATGAGACGTTCACCGAGGACGCCGGTCTGGCGTCGACGATCATCTCGACGCTCGTGCGCAACATCCAGGGGCGAACGCTCGGCCCGGGAGGCGTGGCGCTCACGCTCAAGCACTTCCCCGGTCACGGCCCGCAGGCGGGTGGCGCCGACTCGCACTACGACTTCGGCAAGAACCAGTCGATCCCGAGCGGCACGTTGGCGTACCAGCTCGCGCCGTTCAAAGCCGCGATTGCCGCCGGTGTGTCCTCCATCATGCCGTCGTACAGCATTCCCGTGGGCACGAAGTACGCGCCGAACGACGTCGGCGTCGCGTTCTCGAAGGGCATCCTCACCGCGCTACTGCGCGACACGCTTCGGTTTGAAGGCTATCTCAATTCGGACACCGGCATCATCGGCCAGCGCGCCTGGGGGGTGGAGAGTCTCAGTGTCGATGACCAGATCGCGATGGCGGTGAACGCGGGCATCGACGTGCTGTCCGGCTTCGACAGCAACAAGCAGATCCTCGATCTCGTGAAGTCCGGCAAGCTCACCGAGTCTCGGCTCGACCTGGCCGTCGGCCGCCTGCTCACCGAGCAGTTTCGGCTCGGCCTCTTCGAGGATCCGTACGTCGATGCCGAGCGAGCCGCGGAGGTCGTCGGCAACCGCGAGTTCCGGATGAAGGGCGAGGAGGCACAGCGGAAGTCGATCGTGCTCCTGCAGAACAGGAACGCGTTGCTCCCGCTGCGTGCACCGACGAACGGCGCGCCCATCAAGGTCTACACGATGGGGATGCGCACCGACGTCGTGAGCGACTCGCGGTGGGGCGCCTACACGGTCGTGTCGGGTGACTACGACGTTGCCAAGGGGGAGACGCGCCCAGCGGTGCCTGCGGGGACGAACTATGCGATCGTGCGCGTGGAAGTGAGCAATCAGGGCGCCGGGGCAGGGCTCATTATGGGTGGCGCAAACCCGGATGAGCTGAACTTCCTCGCGTTCAGCGACATGGCGAAAGCAAAGTCGTGGAAGGTCTCGCCGTCTATCGACGACATTCGCGCCGTGATGCGTGAGGTCGGGTCCGACAAGACCGTGCTCGCGATCTACTTCCGCCAGCCGTTCGTCCTCGATGAGGC
>JBDTMO010000532.1:0-4345 GCA_039934235.1 bacterium
CGTGTTCGGCGTCCTCGTCGGACTCTTTGAGTTCATTCCGACCATTGGCCCCATTCTCAGCGCGCTTCCGGCCGTCGCAATGGGGTTTCTCGATTCGCCCGAAAAGGCGATGTATGTCGCATTCGCGTACTGGGCCATGCAGTTCATCGAGAGCCACTTGCTGGTTCCATTGCTCATGAAGAACGGACTGCGATTGCCGCCGGCGCTCACGGTCATCGCGCAGGCGGTGCTCGCCATCGTATTCGGATTCATTGGGCTGATGGTTGCAGTGCCGCTATTGGCGACGATCATGGTGATGCTCCAGATGTTCTACCTCGAGCAGCTTCCCACCGAAGGAACGTGGACGTATCCAGTGCCGGACCAGGATCCCACTGCGCGTCGGACTACGCAGAGCACGCACAGCGCGCATCCGTAGCGTGCACACGCTGGGCGCGAGATATCCACGTCTCAAGGAGAGCCTGCCTCGGGTAGACCTTCGCATTGGCGAGACACCGGTGGAGCGATGGACCGTGAATGGCGTGAGCCTGCTCGCCAAGCGCGATGACTTGAGTGCCCATACGCTGGGTGGAAACAAGGTTCGCGCGCTCGAGTTGCTGCTCGCGGACCTGCGACCCGACGATACGTTGCTCACCGTGGGCCCCACCGGATCGACGCACGCGCTTGCTGTCGCGCACTACGGCAAGCGGTTGGGCATCGCCACCGAAGTGATCACCTGGCCGCAGGAAGTGCATGACGTGGCTATCGCGACTGCATCGCGCATGGCGCGTCGAGCGCGGGTAACGCACGTGAGTTCGGTGGCAGGCGCCTACGTACGTGCGGCCGTGCGGCGTTTACACCGGCGCGTCCGGTGGATCCCTGCGGGAGGAAGCTCACCACGTGGCGCGCTCGGTCACGCGAACGCCGCACTCGAGTTGATCGCGCAACTTGCGCGCGACGGCCTGCCCGTCCCAGACACGATTGTCGTGCCCTTGGGGAGTGGAGGCACCGTGGCGGGCCTGCTCGTGGGGCTCGCAGTGGCTGATGTGCACACCCGGGTGGTTGGCGTGCGAGTCGTGCCGCGTAGTGTCGGCAATCGATGGCACGTACTACGGCTCGCGCGCCTTACGCGGGCGCTGCTTGCACAACTCGCACGTGAATCAATTCCGCCGGTAGACGCGAGTCGCCTCGTGATCGAACACGGCGCCTACGGCGGCGCATACGGACGCGAGACGAGCGAGGCGCGCGACGCTGCACAATTGCTTCGCGCATCCGGTGGACCTCGGTTGGATGGAACATACAGTGCAAAGGCCTTTGGGTATGCGCTGGCGCGAGCACGACACGCGCCTGACGAGGTTGTTCTCTTTTGGCTAACGTTTGATGGACGATGGCTCGACGCTGACGACGACGAGCCACTGGTACCTTATCCGCGCTGAGGAAATCTTCGATGGATCGTCTACCGGAAGTCGTCTTTCACGTGTACCCGGCGGATTGCGACATGCTCGGTCATGTGAACCACGCCAACATGCTCGCGTTTCTCGAGCGTGCCCGTTGGGAGCTCCTCGAGCGCGAAGGCGTGGGTGGCGTCCGCGACTTCGCTACGGTGCCGGTGTATTCGGTCGTTCGGCACGTCGATATCGATTACTACGCGCAATCGTTGCCCGGCGACGATCTTTCCATCCGGAGCGGACTACTCGCCGTCCGCAACACGAGCTACATCGTGAAGCAGGATGTGCGAAAGGTTGGCAGCTCCACACTGGTGGCACAGGCGTCGATCGTGTTCGTCGCCCTCGACCGCACGGGCCGGCCCGTGCGCGTTCCCGACGCGTGGCGCACGCTGCTGCCGCACTGGCCCGAGGACGACGACGAGCGCCGCGCGCGATGATCGCGATCCTGCCAGGAGGCCTCGAGCTCGCGTACGACGACGTCGGCTCCGGAATCCCGCTGTTGTTCATTCACGGATGGCCGCACGATCGCACATTATGGGCGGCGCAGCTGAGCGGGTTGCCTACACAGGCACGCTGCCTCGCGCCCGACCTGCGCGGATTCGGCGACTCGAGCGTACTGCCTCCGTACTCAATTGATCAGTACGCCGACGACATGGCGGCGTTCCTCGCGATGCTCGGCATAGACCGGGCGGTCGTCTGCGGGTTGTCGATGGGCGGGTACGTCGCGCTGGCGATGCTTCGCCGTCATCGGGCGCTGCTGCGCGGACTGATCCTCACGAGCACGCGCGCGACGGCTGACACACCCGAGGCGCGCGAGAAACGCGCGCGACTCATCGAGTTCGTACAGGAGCGCGGCGTCGAGGCGCTCGCCGGACGGCAGTTGAAGGCGATGGTCGGCGCGACGACACTCAACACACGTCCGGATGTGCTCGAGGCGCTGCGACAGCTGATGGCGGAGGCGCCGAGCGCCGGCGTCATTGGGGGGTTGCAAGCCATGGCGGCTCGAGCGGACGCGACCAGCTTGTTGAGCGGAATTGATTTTCCGACCCTCGTAGTCAGTGGCAGCGAAGACACGTTCATACTGCCGGATGAAATGCGCGCCCTTGCCGCGGCAATTCCCCGGAGCCGGCTCGAGGTGATCCAGTGCGGCGGACACGTCTGCAGCTATGAGCGCCCCGCCGCCTTTAACCACGTGGTGAGCGAATTCCTGGCATCATTGCTCTACGATTGATGCAAGCGCTTGCCTTGAGTAACCCTGCCACGCCAGCGACCTTTGAAGTCTGCCTGTTCCGCACCTCGCCTGCGTCCTGATGCACACCATGCCCTCCTCGCCAACCGATAGCGTACCCGGACCGCATATCTCGGAAGCGGAACGCCGTCCGAGCGCGCGGATCGGCGCGGTGCTCTTCCGGCATCGCGGCTGGCTGCCAGTGCCATTTCTCCTCGTTCCGCTGCTCGCGCACGGCCAAACCGACGCGATGAACTGGATCCTGGGCTTCGTGTTCATCGTCCTTGGCGAGGCGATTCGGCTGGCCGGCGTGGCCGCAGCAGGCACGGTGACGCGTCGTCGCTCGCGGACGGTGCAGCGCCTGGTGACGTATGGGATTTTCGCGTGGATGCGAAATCCGTTGTACGTCGGAAACTTTCTCATCTGGCTCGGCTTCATCGTGATTTCCGGTGTGTTCTGGTTCATACCGGTGGCGATTGTCCTGTTCGCAATCGAATACACGCTGATCGTGCGATATGAGGAAGGCGTGCTCGAGTCGATCTTTGGTGCCGAGTACCTGCGCTACAAGGAGCGGACGTCTCGCTGGTTTCCCCGGCCGCCAGGCACGGATGAAGATGGGGAACACCACTGGGCAGAAGCGTGGCGCAGTGAGATCAGCACTTTTCTCCAGTACATCGCGATTACGGCGGTGTTTATCGCGAAGGAGAAGTTTGGCTGGTCGCTCTAAGAACGGTGAACGGTAAACCGCTCAGCTTGAGCGTGAGCTTTCGACGTTCGGAGGTTGTCCGTCCTGGCGTAGCGCCAGCAGATACCGACTGAGTTCCTCGAACGACCGCGCCACGAACTCCGCCTCGCTCGGGCCGTTGTCTCGCACGACATCAACACGGACGGCGCGGAAGCCCGCTGCCAGCGCGCCGCGCACATCCGTCCGCTCGTTGTCGCCAATGTGCAGAATCTCGCCAGGCGGAAAGCCCAGATCGTCCACAGCAGCTTGAAAGATCTCGGCGCGTGGCTTCGCGTGGCCCACGTCCATCGAATAAATCGTGGATGAGAAGAACGCGCGCGCCGCGTCTTTCTCCAGCAAGCGATCCTGTGCTCGGCCAGACGCAAAGCCCGTGTCGCTGATGACCGCCAGCGTATAGCGACGACTCAGCACACGCAGCATTTGCCATGCGCCGGCGAACATGGCCGGCGGGAGCATGAGCAGCGCGTTGTCCACCGCGTCAGCCGCCGTCGCCACATGCGAGCACCCCTCGCGCGGCGTAACCGCGGCGCGCTCGAGGATCCACCGCAAGCGGTCGCCTGTCTTGTAACCGCGCTGCTCTTCACTCCACCAGCGCTCCGCTTCGCGTCCCGATTCTTCGTACAGGGCGCGCAGCTGCTCTTCTGGTAGCGCGCGGCCATAGGCGCCGAGGAGTGCGCCAACCGCCGTGCGACGCAAGGCGACGCGCTCGGGAAGCGCGCCGCCTTCGTACAGCGTATCCCAATAGTCGAACGTCAGGGCGCGAAGCATCGCGCGCCTCCAGGAGCCGGCTAGCGGCTGGGCCGGCCGGGTGGGTTGTCACCCTTGAAGACGTCCCGATTGAGCTGAATGTATTCCTTCATTTGCCCCGGAACGTCCTCTTCAGGGAAGATCGCGGTGACCGGACATTCAGGCTCGCACGCACCACAATCGATGCATTCGTCGGGATGG
>JBDTMO010000533.1:0-4327 GCA_039934235.1 bacterium
TTTCTACAATAGCTCGGTTCATCACATCGCTATGGGGTCGGTGGCGCGCCGAGTACGTCGCGAACTTCCCGAGTCACAATTTCACCGGGTTTCAGCGCGCGCAGTCCAGGTTCGATCACCTTCCGATCGCCGACGATGACGAGCGTGAGCTTGTTCGGATCGATGTATTGTCGCGCGACGCGCTGTACATCCGCCTGCGTCACTGCTTCGATTCTCTGCACCGCACTATTGTAGAAATCCAACGGGATATCGTACGTCATCAGCGGAAGCAGCTCGCCAGCAATGCCATCGGTCGTCTCGAAGTTTTGCGGCAATCCCAACTGCAGGTACCGCTTTGCTCGCTCGAGCTCCGCGGCTGGTATCGTATCGCGGATCGAGCGGAGTTCCTTCAGGAATTCGATGAGGGCCGAATCCGTTTTCGCCGTGACGACTTCTGCGCTTGCCGTGAATGGTCCTGCGGAACGACGCAATGAAAAACCCGAGTTGGCACCGTATGTATAACCATGCACTTCACGAAGGTTTTGGTTCAATCGGCTGCTGAACGATCCACCAAGCAGCGTGTTCATCACCTGAAGAGCGAAGTAGTCGCCTGTGGAACGAGCCGCTCCAATTCCACCAATGCGAAACGAGGATTGTGCAGCTCCTGGTTTATCCACAAGCACGAGCGTGGTTGCACTGGCGCTATTCGCGTTTGGCGTTGTGGTGGTCGCGACGCTATTGCGCGTCCACGCACCGAACAATGTTTGCGCTCGACGTTCGATGTCATCCGGTTGTACGTCTCCGACCACGAGCAGCGTCGCATTATTCGGACGGTAGAACGCTGTGTAGAAGCGCAGGAGATCGTCCCGCGTGAGCGACGCAATGGACGTCTCCGTTCCTGCCAGTGGACGGCCGTATGGATTGTCACTTCCGTACAACGCAGCAGCAAAGGCGCGATCGGCGATGGTTGGTCCGCGGTCGCGCGCTTGCTGAAGTGACGTCAAGCGCGTCTTGCGCACGCGTTCGAGATCAGCGGAGGGAAATGCCGGATGCAGCGCGATATCGGCCAGCAACGTCATCGCACTGTCCAGCTGCCCTGTTGGAGTGTGGAGCGAAATCGTAGACTGCTCCCAACCGCTGCCAACGCTTACGGTTGCGCCAAGAAATGCTTGTTGGTCGTCGATCTGCAGCGACGTGCGCGCCGTTGTTCCTTCCTTCAACATCGCAGACGTAAGTGCAGCAGTGCCAGGCTTGCCTGCTGGATCTGCTTCACCGCCCGTGCGGATTTCCAGGATGACTTCGGCGAGCGGCAGCTCGTGTTGCTCGACAACAATGATCTTGAGTCCGTTCGCGAGCTGTCGTGTCACGATCGCCGGTACTGACAGTGCCGGCGGCGGACCGAGGGTCGGTGGCTTTGTCAGGTCGATCGTTGTTGCCACGGACGGTGCAACAATGACCGGCGCGGCTGTTGTCACCACAGGGGTGCCACACGCCGTCATGACGGCAGCCCCCAGGAGCGCACTCACGAGTCGCGGCATCGGACGCATCACTTCACACCTCCCAACACCATGAGATCCTTCTTTCCTTCAGGTACCACCGTAAGAACGACCTTCGGTTTGGTGAGATACTGCGCTGCAACGCGTTGTACGTCGGCAGCTGTCACGTGATCGTAGCGTGCAGCGTCCTGTTGCACGTAGTCAGGAGTTCCCGCGAGATAGTTGTAGTTCGCCAGCAGATCTCCCTTCCCAAGCACAGATGCCATTCCGTCGAGAAAGGTTGCACGACGAGAATTGAGCGCCCGCGCGAGCTCGCGCGGCGTGATACCCCCTTTCACGATCTTGTCGATTTCTTCAGCCACCAACTGCGCCATACGCGTCGGCGTCTGTCCGGGCTTCGACGTCACGGCAATGTTGAAATATCCGTCAAGCTTCGTGCTGTTATTGAACGCCGTCACGTCCTGCGCAACCTGCATATCGAAAACAAGTCGCTTATACAGACGCGAGTTCTTGTCGCCGGCCAGTATGTCAGCCAATACGTCCAGCGGTGCGTCGTTCGGCGCATAGATCTTTCCACCTGCCCACGTCTCGTAGAGTCGCGGTAGTGTCACCTTGTCCTCGAGTACCATGAAGGTGTCGCGCGCGATGATGACGGGTGGTGCGACGGGCCGTGGGGGAAGCCGCGGACCTCTGGGAATTGCGGCGAAATACCGATTCACCCACGTGAGTGCTGAGTCGCGATTGAAATCGCCGGCAATGACGACAGTGGCATTGTTCGGCGCATAGTACGTGCGGAAAAATTGCTTCACATCGTCCAGTGATGCCGCACTGAGATCCGCCATCGACCCAATCACTGGCCAGTGGTATGGGTGGTTGGACGGAAAGAGCACATCGAGAATCGTCTCATTTGCTTTGCCGTACGGCACGTTGTCCACACGCTGGCGTCGTTCATTCTTCACGACGTCGCGTTGCAGGTCGAGCTTTGGCTGGTCCATCACGGGCAGGAGATGGCCCATGCGATCTGCATCGAGCCACAGCGCCAGTGGGAGCGCATTCGACGGCATCGACTCGTAGTAGTTCGTCCGGTCGTTGTTCGTCGAGCCGTTGTTGTCCGCACCCGCGGCTTCCAGCCACTTATCAAACTGGCCGACCGGCACGTTCTGCGAGCCCATGAACATGATATGCTCAAACAGGTGGGCAAACCCCGTGCGTCCGGGTTTCTCATCACCTGAGCCCACCTTGTACCAGGTATCCACGACAACGATGGGCGTCGAGTGATCTTCGTGCAGAATCACCTCGAGTCCATTCGTAAGCGTCACCTTTTCATAGTGCAGTTTTGGTACGCCCTGCGCGCCGGCGTGAGCGTTCCCCATGGCGATGGTAATTAATAAGCACAACGCTACTAATGTTGGTCGATTCACCGGCTATTCCTCTCGAAAATGAAGGCGAGGGGCGCTTTGACGGACTCGCTCAGGGCGTATTTCCACCGCTCGCTTGGGCTCGCGGTAATTGGACTGGTTGGTGTTGGAGATCCGTACGGTTCGAGACCATGCCGGCGTGCCAGGATAGTCAAACGGAGCATGTGAAAGGGATCGCTGACAAGCAAGACATCCCCTCGATTCGTCCCACGCATCAACGCCGCAATTCCCGCCATGGATTGGCTTGTGGTGCGACCTTCCGTTTCGAGAAGAATGGCAGCTTTGGGCACGCCATGTTGAATGCAGTAACGCTGGCTGACCGCTGCTTCGCTCGTGGTGTCACCGGTGCCCGTGCCTCCAGTGACGATCAATCGAGGGGCTAGGTTCCGGCGCCAGAGCGCAATCGCGTGATCGAGCCGGGCGCGCAGTACGGGTGACGGTCGTCCGACATACTGCGCCGCACCCAACACAACGATCGCGCCCACTGGACGAGCCTCATCATGGCGTTCCCAGTAGAGGACAGCAGCGAGCGACGTCATCCAGCCAACGAGCGCAATCCCGATCAGCGCAAGCACCAGACGTGCCCGGAGCGAACGACGTGGTGGCATCACTCAGAACCTAGTCGCGGTCGAGACATGCGCGAAGGGTACGCTCGATAGCGGCCTGTCAGTCGCCCAGACTCAGGACCGCGAGCCAAAAGACATCGAAGCTTACCCGTGCACGTTGGCTCGTTTCCTCATTCAACACCAACCCGTCAACGAAGGCGACCGTAGTATCCCCGATCAGCTCCACCGGAACGCGCGGCGTGAGTCCCAACTGCGCGAAGAGTCGCTCCACTGTTGCCTTGGCACTGTTGCGGCGTATCGCCACCGCGTGGTTTAACACGTCGCGCAGAGACGAACTCCGAACCAATTGTAGTTCCAGCAGTGCGCGAAGTTCGCCCCGTTGCAATTCGTTCTCGAGCCAGGCCCAGAGTGCGTCGACCGTCCTCGCCGCCTGCACATGTTCGATCGCGCCTCGCTCGCGCGTCGCGAGCCGTGCACTGAGCGTCCGGACCACCTCGCTCAGCAACTGCGCCCGGTTCGTGAAATGATAGTGCAACAAGGCCTTGCTAACGCCGGTCTCCTCGGCAATCCGTGACATGCTTGCGCCCGGAACTCCCTTTTGGGCAATACATCGGATCGTTGCCTGGACGATACGCCGTCGCGCATCTGTCACCGGCTCCTCGCTACGCATCGCCGTCACTTGGTCGCTCGAAGACGATTGTCAGTCGATGATCATCCTGCGACATCATGGCTGGCCGCCAACCGCTTCGGCTTCGCTCGTTCAGTAGGTCAGTCAAGGCATCCTCGTCGTCGCGTGCATGGCGCGAAAGACGCAGCATCACGGCTTGGTATTCTTTCATGCGCGCGAAGTTAGTAGCTTCCGACATAT
>JBDTMO010000534.1:0-4324 GCA_039934235.1 bacterium
GGGTCGCGGTCGCTATCCTTTCCAAGATGTCCTTCGTTCATCTCCACTGCCACTCCGAGTACTCCCTCCTCGACGGCGCCAACCGCATCGATGACCTGATTGCGAGGGCGCTCGAGTTCGAGCAGCCAGCATTGGCCATCACGGATCATGGAAATCTCCATGCTGCGTGGGAATTCCAGGAGAAGGCGAAGAAGGTCGGGCTGAAGCCAATCATCGGGATGGAGGCATACGTCGCCCCCGGTGACAGGCGGACGCGCGGCCGTCCTGCGCCCGGCGTCAAGCCGTATTACCACCTGGTGCTCCTTGCCCGCGACATGCAGGGCTACAAGAACCTGGTGAAGCTGTCGTCGCTGGCATACACCGAAGGCTTCTATTCAAAGCCGCGCGTGGACCGCGAGCTCCTCGCCAAGTACAGCGAAGGGCTGATCGTTAGCTCGGCGTGCCTTGCGGGCGAAATCGCGTCGAACTTCGAGCGGGGGGACGAGGCGGGCGCGCGGGAAGCGGCCGAGTGGTACGCCAATGTGTTCAAGGACCGGTACTATCTGGAGGTTCAGGCGCACGAATCCGAGGGGCAGGCGAAGCTCAACGGGCGAGTTTTTCAACTTGGCGCCGAGCTGAACTTGCCTGTGATTGCCACGAACGACACGCATTTCCTGCGGGCGGACGATCACGACGCGCATGACGTGCTGCTGTGCATCGGCCTGGGCAAGGACTACAGCGACACAAACCGGATGCACTACGACCGGGGGCTGTACTTCAAGAATGCCCCCGAAATGGCGGCGCGGTTTCCGGATCGGAAAGACGTGCTGGAGAACACGCTCAAGATCGCGGACGAGGCAGGCTTCGCGTTCGAGAAGAAGTACTACGTGCCGTCGTTTCCGCTGCCGGCGGGTGTGGAAACCGAGAATGAGTTGCTCGTACGCCTCGCGACTGAGGGCGCCAAGGCGCGATACGGCGCTGTGTTGTCTGCCGAGGTGCAGGAGCGGCTCGAGTACGAGCTTGGCGTGATCACGAAGACGGGATACGCCGGCTACTTCCTCATCGTCTACGACTTCATCAAGGCGGCACGCGACCTCGATATCCCCGTCGGTCCGGGTCGAGGCTCGGCCGCTGGATCAATCGTGGCGTATGCGCTGAAGATCACGGATGTGTGCCCGCTCAAGTATGACTTGCTGTTCGAGCGCTTCCTGAATCCGGAACGCGTCTCGATGCCTGATATCGACGTCGACTTCTGCTTCGAGCGGCGCGGCGAGGTGATCGAGTACGTGCGCCAGAAGTACGGCAAGGAGTCGGTGGGACAGATCGTGACGTTCGGGACCATGAAGTCGCGCGCGGCCATCAAGGACGTGGGCAGAACGCTGGGGTTTACGCCGGCGGAGACCGACGCGCTCGCGAAGCTGATTCCGAATGGGCCGGCATTTTCGCTGATGGTGAAAGACGCCATTCGCGACGTGCCGGAGATCAAGAAGCTGTATGCCAGCGACGGACGGTACACGCGGCTGCTCGATTACGCGATTTCGCTCGAGGGGTTGTCACGTCATACAGGAGTGCATGCGGCAGGTGTCGTCATCGCACCTGGACCGCTCGACGACTACGTCCCCATCCTGACGGTGAACAGCAAGGGTGCGGGCGCCGGCTCGGACGAGACGGTGATCGTGACGCAGTACGACATGAATTGCCTCGAGCATGCGGGCATGCTCAAGATGGACTTCCTGGGCCTCACGACGCTCACGGTGATTCGTGACGCGCTGGACAACATCCAGCATCGGACGGGCACGCGTCCCGACCTCGATGCGGTGGACATGGAAGATCCCGCCGTCTACCGCATGTTGCGCGCGGGACGGACCATCGGCGTGTTCCAGTTCGAGTCTGCGCTGGCGACGGACATGTTGCGCTCGATGCGCTGCGATCGCTTCGACGATCTCGTGGCGAGCAACGCACTGATGCGTCCGGGCCCGCTGGATGCCGGCATGCACAAGGTGTATCAGCGGCGGAAGCGCGGCGAGGAGCCGGTGTCGTACGCGTTGCCTGAGCTCGAGCCCATTCTCGAGCCAACGTACGGCGTCATCACCTATCAGGAGCAGGTGATGCGTCTCGCGCAAACGCTGGCGGGCATTTCGCTCGCCGAAGCGGATGTGCTGCGCAAGGCTGTGGGCAAGAAGGACGCGGAGCTGATCAAGAAGGAGCTCACCAAGTTCATCGAGAAATCGATCGCGCGCGGATACGACCGCAAGATCATCGAGGAGCTCGCGGGCCAGATCGAGACGTTCGGGCGCTACGGCTTCAACAAGTCGCACTCCGTTGCGTACTCGGTGATTTCGTTTCACACCGCATGGCTCAAGGCGCACTTCCCCGCGGATTTCATGGCGGCGATTCTCTCGTCGTCCATCGGTGACACGGACTCGGTGGTGAAGTTCATCAACGAAGCACGCGAGCTCGGCATCGAGGTGTTGCCGCCTGACGTGAACGAATCGAATTACAAGTTCACGGTGCTCGACGAAAAGCGAATTCGATTCGGGCTGGGCGCGGTGCGCAATGTTGGTCGCAATGCCATCGACTCCGTGCTTGCCGCGAAGCGCGAAAAGCCGTTCGAGAGTTTTTTCGATTTTACGGATCGTGTCGACCTGGCCAAGTGCAACAAGCGCGTGTTCGAAGCACTGATTGCGGCGGGTGCGCTCGACGAGTTGGGTGGGCATCGTGCGCAATTCTGGTCGGCGCTCGACAGCGCGATGCAGGAGGCGTCGCTCAAGCAGCAGGAAAAGGCGATGGGCCAGGTGTCGATGTTCGGAGGCCCATCGGATGATTCGAGCGACGCGACCCATGCACCACCGACGTTGCCAAACGTCGCGCCAATGGCAGAGTCCGAGCGATTGACGCGCGAAAAGGAAATCCTTGGTTTCTATATCAGCGGGCATCCGCTCGAGCCGTATCGCGTGGAATGCGAGTTGTTCGCGACGCATACGGTGAGTCAGCTTGGAAAGTGGACGCCGGAGCCGATGTCGCTGGGGGTGGTGGTCACGTCGATCAAGCGACAGACGAGCAAGCGCTCCGGCGCCGAGTTCGCCAGGTTGACAGTGGAGGATTTTTCGGGATCTTCCGAAGTACTGGTTTTTCCGGAGAGTTGGGGGCTGCTCGCGGACCGGGTTCGCGCGGATGTGCCAGTCCTGATGAAGGGCGGCTATTCCAAGCGTGACCAGGATGCGGACAGCCCGACGTACATTGTGGAGTCGGTAACACCGTTCGCAGAAATGCGTCTCAACGGGCAGGTGTCGATCTCGATCGACCTCGTGCTTGGTGGGGCGATTACTCCCGATGTCATATCGGACGTACGAGCGGTGATCGACGCCCATGCAACTTCGCATTCGGGTGCGCCGCCTCTCGAGGTGAGATGGAGTGACGGAAACGGAACACGAGCGCACCTGAAGTCGCGCTCACTCAGACTTGCGGCCACTCAGGCCGCGCTGACCGACCTGCGGGCGCTCCTCGGAAATGAGCGCGTCCGCCTCGTGCGCGGGAGCTGATACGGATGGCGACTGCCACCATGGAGTTCGAGCGGCCGATTGCGGAGCTCGAACGACAGATCGAAGAGTTGAAGAAGATGGCGGGCGAGCAGGCACTCAACGTCACCGACGAGATTGCGCCGCTCGAGAAGAAGCTCGTCGAGCTCAAGGACGAGATCTACCGGAGCCTGACGCCGCTTCAGCGTGTGCAGGTTGCGCGGAGCAACAAGCGTCCACTCACCGACGATTATCTCCGTCTCTGCTTTACGGATTTCATCGAATTGCACGGCGACCGCGCCTTTCGTGAGGACGCGGCCATCATGGGCGGATGGGCGCGTCTCGACGGCGAAACGGTCATGGTGATTGGCCACCAGCGCGGCCGCGACACGAAGGAGAACCTGAAGCGCAATTTTGGCATGGCGCATCCCGAGGGCTACCGGAAGGCGCTCCGCCTGATGAAGCTCGCCGAGAAATTCCACGTACCGGTCATCACGTTCATCGATACGCCGGGCGCGTGGGCAGGCCTGGGCGCGGAGGAGCGCGGCCAGAGCGAGGCAATCGCGCGCAACCTGTTCGAGATGAGCAGGCTCGAGACGCCGATCATCGCGACGATCATCGGCGAAGGGGGCTCGGGCGGGGCCCTCGCCCTCGGCGTCGCGGATCGCGTGAACATGCTGGAGAATTCCGTCTATTCGGTGATCACCGTTGAAGGATGTGCGGCGATTCTCTGGAAGGACGGAAAGAGCCCTGAGATGCGCGAGAAGGCAGCGACCGCACTTCGCATCACCGCGCCTGACCTGTTCGAGCTCAAGGTGATCGACGAG
>JBDTMO010000535.1:0-4309 GCA_039934235.1 bacterium
CCAACCCTGCCGCATATGCCGCGCCGAGCGCCGTCGTCTCGGCAACCACTGGACGAACGACCGGTACGTCAAGAATGTCCGCCTGGAATTGCAGGAGCGTGTCGTTGCCCGTCGCACCACCATCAACCTTGAGCTCCGTGAGCGGAACGCCGGAATCTGCATTCACTGCGTCGAGTACTTCGCGCGTTTGAAACGCGATGGCCTCGAGTGCTGCGCGCGCGATGTGTCCCTTGTTGACGAAGCGCGTAAGGCCGACGAGTGCACCCCGCGCGTCGGACCGCCAATGCGGTGCGAACAAACCAGAGAATGCCGGCACGAAGTACGCGCCGCCGTTATCGTCGACAGTCTTCGCGAGATCTTCGACTTCCGCAGCGGTGCTGATGATGCCGAGGTTGTCGCGCAACCACTGCACGAGCGCTCCAGTCACCGCGATGGAGCCTTCGAGTGCGTAATGCGTGGGTCCGTCGCCCAGCTTGTACGCCACGGTTGTGAGCAACCCGTTTGCGCTGCGGACGATGTCGGTGCCCGTATTGAAGATCAGGAAGTTGCCGGTGCCATACGTGTTCTTCGCCTCACCGGCGCCGAACGCTGCCTGCCCGAAGGTGGCGGCTTGTTGATCGCCGAGGATGCCTGAGATGGGCACTTCGCGCAGGAGGCTCGATGCTTCGCCAACGCCGAACACCTCCGACGACGAATGCACCTTGGGCAGGAGCGATCTTGGAATGTCGAAGGCTACGAGGATGTCGTCGTCCCACTCGAGCGTGGCGAGATCGAGGAACATCGTGCGACTCGCGTTGGTGACGTCCGTCGCGTGAACGCCTCCGTCAATTCCACCAGTGAGATTCCAGAGCACCCACGTGTCCATCGTGCCGAACAGCAGGTCGCCCGCGTTGGCGCGCTCGCGCACACCGGCGACATTCTCGAGAATCCACACGATCTTCGTGCCGGCGAAATACGTGCTGAGCGGAAGGCCAACCTTGGCCTTGAAGCGATCGACACCGCCGTCCGCGGCCAGCCGGTCGACGATGTGTTGTGTGCGCGTGTCCTGCCAGACGATCGCGTTGTAGACGGCCTTCCCCGTGTGCTTGTCCCAGATGACTGTCGTTTCGCGCTGGTTCGTGATGCCGACGGCAGCGATGTCGTGCCGAGTCACGTCGGCCTTCGCGAGCGCCTGACCCACGACTTCGCGCACGTTGTCCCAGACTTCCTTGGGGTCGTGCTCGACCCACCCTGCCCTGGGCATGATTTGCTCGTGCTCTTTCTGGCCAACGCTGACGATGCCGCCCTCGTGGTTGAAGATGATCGCGCGCGTGCTCGTGGTGCCCTGATCGATCGCGATGACGTATTGCTTGCTCATCTCTTTCTCCTAGCGAAGGATCGGAAGCAACAACGTCGACGCCCAGCCGCCGAGTATGCCGCCGATGATCGGGCCGACAATTGGAATCCATGCGTACGACCAATCACTCGAGCCCTTGCCCTTGATGGGCAGCACGAAATGCGCGATGCGAGGGCCGAGGTCGCGTGCGGGATTGATGGCGTACCCAGTGGGCCCGCCGAGCGACGCACCGATGGCGATGACGAGGAGCGCCACGGGAAGTGCGCCGAGTGCCGCGAGTCCTCCGCCGGCGGGCTGGCGTCCGAATCCGATGACGACAAAGACGAGCACGAAGGTCCCGATGATTTCGGTGATGAGGTTCCAACCGGCGCTTCGGATAGCGGGGCCGGTGGAGAATACGCCGAGCTTGTTCGCGGGATTGGGCTCGTCGTCGAAGTGTTGCTTGTAGGCGAGCCACGCGAGCACGGCGCCGATGAACGCGCCGATGAGTTGGCCGGCGAGGTACGCGAACGTCGACACGAGCGTGACGGAAACCCCTCCGCCGAATTCAGTTGCTCCGCTTGCGATGAGCCCGAGCGTGACTGCCGGGTTCAGGTGGGCGCCGGAGTTGTACGCCACGATGACGCCGGCGTACACGGCCAGGCCCCAACCGAAATTCACAAGGAGAAAGCCGCCGTTATTTCCCTTCGTTTTGCTGAGTGCAACGTTGGCAACGACGCCACAGCCCAACAACATCAGCATGGCGGTGCCAACGAGCTCCGACAGGAAATCCGTTCCGAGATTGTTCACGTCGCTCCGGAGGTCGTGGTGAGAGGAGTGGCGAGGGTCCGCTGCCGAGTGGTTTGGCATGCTGAGCGGCCGACAGGCGAAGATGCCATTCGGCATGACGTGCGCGCCAGTGACTGACGGTGAACGGTGAACGGTGAACGGTGAACGGTGAACGGGGCTCCGTGTGCGATTGAGAATTGCACTGGCGAATGCAGCGAGGTAGATCTTGCGCTGCGCCTCGATACCATTTCACGCCCGACAACGGACGCACTGATGACCACTGATCCGGCTCGGCCGCCCAACAATGAATGGCTTTCGGAAGACGATGCGCACCGCGTGCTTGCGCGGGCGGTGGAACTCGACTCGCGCGCCACGACAGACGTGTCGCTCACCCAACTGCGTGAGGTGGCGATCGAGGCTGGCATCGCGCCGAATGCGTTGGAGCAGGCGCTGACCGAACTGAGAACCAGCAGGTTGCCGCGCGAGGGCACGTTGGACGCGAGCGCTTCGCACGCGTCGACGGCGTCACGCTCGCTCTCACACAGCCTGATCCGGTATCGTCGGCATGCAGCGGTGTTGATTGCCATTGGCATCGCCGCATTGACGCCTGGCGATGTATTCCTGTTGGATGTGTTGGGCGCCCTTCCCATCTATGCGCTGTACGAGCTGTGCGTCCGCATCGCTCGCGCGCGCGAGGGCACGCGTGGCAGACCACAGGGACCACGAGGCGCGAACGATGTCGTCGCGGAATCGGCACCACGCCCGATTGACGTACCTGACCGGATTTCGCGTGCGCTCCTCCTTCGCCCCGCGTAGTCCGTTCCTGTCAGCGCGCAGATTACACTCGGTCCAAGCAGCCACCCTTCTACTCCAACATCGCGGTGACGCACGTGTCCCTCGCACAATGGTCTACTCGACGTCTCGCTGCGATCTGGGTTGCCGGCATTGCCCTGCAGCTCGCGCTCGTCATCGTGCCCACAGTACTGGTGATGCGTCTTGTGCGTCGCGACGGTCCTCGAATTCAACGAGAGTCCAGGCAGCGTGAGGCGTACCTGAAAGGCGCGGAGCGCGCAGATTCCGTCTCACGCGCGCAACAGGTCGCCTTGGCCCGCGAGTCCGGAAACGTGAAATACACGGCTGACGGACAGCCCGTGTTTGCCATTGTGGGTATGCCGTCGGGACGACCCGACTCGCAGACCGTCGCGGCATTTCGGCTCAGGACTGAACGCGAGGCGTGGGTGTTCGTCGCAATCCAGTTCGGGGCCGTTCCCCTTGCACTGCTCTACCTGACGCTCGCCTGGACACTGGCGCGTCGGCGGAACAATCCTCCGGCGCTTGGTCGGCTGTTGTCCTGATCGTTCTAAGGTTACACGCGCTGCCTCCAGCGAGTGCGTTGCCTCCTCGACGAGACTGGCTGGACCAACATCGACATCCAGCCAATCGTCGAGAGCACTGTTTCTGAAGGCCAACTGATTCGGTACGCTACGGTTTGACCTTCCTCCGAAACGCGTCGATCAGCTTCGCGGCCGCCGCATTCCCCGCCGCCTTCGCCTGGTCACCACCCGTGTTGCTGAGATCACGGAACGACACCGCATAGTCCCGCCCCACTCGGATTTGTCGACTCGGCAAAATCTCGAGCTGCGAGAGCGTAAAGCCGTGCGTAAACGACGTGCCCATCTCCTTCCCGCGAGCATCGTACCGGATTACCGCGAAGGTAGCAGAGCGCGATTCGCCCGGTGCAAGCGCGAACTGCGGGTCCGCGCTGTTGCCTTCCACTTTCCCGATGCCACTCGCACTCATGTCATGTGTACCCGCGCGACCATAGTAGTAACGGTTGCCGAGGTTGTCCGTGACGCCGCTCGTGGTCGTCTTGTAGGCGAGAATCACCGGCTCGTTCGAGGTATTTCTGATCTTCACGTTCAAGCGAAGCACATGGTGGCGATTGCCCTCCATGCTCTCGCTCAGCTGCTCCACCTCGGCCATGAATGGCCCCGTCGCGTAGCAGCGTGTCCTGCCACCGCACAGATCGACTGCGGGTGCCATCGGTGCGGGCGTCTGGTAGCCCGCTGGTGAGACGGCAGGCGCGCTCGCGGCAGCGATCGCGACGCCCTCGTTGCCGAAGCCGCGGAATTGCAGCGCATGCTCGCGCCCGAGCCTGAACTGGTTGCCCGCGACGGGGTTGATCTCGCGCACTGCCAGCTCGAC
>JBDTMO010000536.1:0-4309 GCA_039934235.1 bacterium
GCTCGCGGGACGGCTGACGGCCCGATCGAAGGATCGGCGACTTGCGTTAGTAATCCGGGTCCAGGCGGCGAGTCAAACCGGCGAGCATCATTCGCTCGGCACGGACCAACTCGCACAGCTCGGTTAGTTGAGGCGGCCTGCCCATCCGGAGGCGCATCGCCAGTCGCGCCTGGAATTCGAGCTCGCTCGCTGAACCGGAGGAGTATTGGAGAAAATTCACGAGCTGCGCGTCGGTGCATCGGCCGCAGCCCTCGGCGATGTTTGACCCAATCGAGACCGCCGCCCGCCGCATTTGTGCTACGAGCCCGAACCGTTCCGTCGATGGAAATTGCGCAGTTGCCCGATACGTGAGATCTGCGACGCTGAACGCAGTTTCCGTTACCCGCAACTTGTATGGATTTCGCATAGCCTGATGCTATGCGGATGAGGACAGAGTCGCGTCACCATTTTCGCGCAGCGTGGAGCGATTCACTGCCTTGGTTTTGCCGTCAGCCTTCAAGGCGAGCGCGAGCGACCAAGCCGTCACCCGTCAGCCGTCAGCCGTCAGCCGTCACGCAAGCGCCAGCGAGCAGGCCGTCACCCGTCAAGCGAGCGCCAGCGAGCGAGCAGTCCCCCAAGCGTAAAATCTCAGATCATTCTAGATTCTATACGTGCCCGAAGAAACGCCGATTCCACGCCGAATCATGCTTGTCGACGCCGACGCCTTCTTCGTCGCCGTCGCGCGCTGGGCAGATCCTGAAGGCGCAGGCAAAGCGCCCTACCTCCTCGTCGGCGGAACGGCGGAAGGACGCGGCATCGTGTGCTCGGCGTCTTACGAGGCACGCGCGTTCGGTGTTCGGTCTGCGATGCCGATGTCGCAGGCCCTCCGTCTGTGCCCCGACGCCATGTGCGTTCCCGTGCCCGGCAAGGCCTGCCGGATCAAACACCGCGAGATACGTGCGGTACTCGAGAAGCACTCGCCAGTCGTCCAGTCCGCGAGCATCGACGAATGGTATCTCGACCTCGGAGGCACCGAAAAGCTGTACGATCACCTGTCGTTGGAGACGCTCGCGCACCGGATCCGGAGTGCAGTAATCGCCGAAACGTCCATGACCGTGTCCATCGGCGGGGGCACGTCGAAGCTCATCGCTAAATTGGCGGCCGAGCGAGCGAAGCCGAAGCCAGACAGCGGTGCCAACGGAGTGCGCATCGTCGCGCCCGGCGGTGAATTGGACTTCATGCGGCTGCTCAAGCTGGCGGACATTCCCGGCATTGGACCCAAGACCACGTCGCGCCTGTCCGAGCGAGGGCTGAGGTCCGTGGAGGACGTACTGGCGCTCGATGAAGCCGCCCTGACGAGACTTGTGGGCGCGCGCGATGCATCGTGGCTCGCGCGCCGCGTAAGGGGGACAGACTCGGGCGAGGTCGCGACTGAGCGCGAGGCAGCTCAGAGCATCAGCCGCGACGATACGTTCCCCACTGACATCAATGACGACCTCCTGCTCGAAGGGGAGTTGACCGAACTCGTGGGCAGAGCCGCCGGCGACCTGCGTGGCGAGAGTTTGAAGGCGCGCACGGTGACTGTTCGCATACGCGACCGCGACTTCATTACACGCCAGGCGAGTCGCACTGTGGACGAGGCGCTGGAATCGGACCGCGCGATCTTCGTCGTCGCGCGCGAGCTTCTCTACAAGCTGCGCAAAGCGCGCCGAGTGCCTGCGCGATTGCTTGGTGTGGCACTCTCAAATTTCACGGATCCGCCGACGAAGCAGCTGGCTTTGTTCGACCAGCACGGCGGGCAGCTCGAGACCGCAAAGCAGCGCGAGGTGTCGAAGGCGATGGATGCCGTACGCGAGAAGTTCGGTCGCGGAGCAATTGCGCCGGGGAGAAAACGCTAGCTGGAGCGCGACCGGTCACGTGCCGCTGCGCCGAGAGCAAGCAACGCATTTCGCAGTGGCGTTGCGAGCGCCGCGTTTTCGGCAAGCGAGTCGTCGCTTTGATTGCGCGGCACCGCGATCGTGAGGCACGCCGAGTCAACGAGTGTGACCGACATGGTGCGAAGTGTCTCGATGAGGGCCGCGATCGCGTGGGTTGCGTGCGGAGACGTGTTGATCACGGCCACAGGCTTCTCGACCATCTCGGGTCCGCCAACCAGCCAGTCGAGAGCGTTCTTGAGCATGCCCGAAATGCCATGCGCGTACTCAGGACTCGAGATGAGCAGCGCGTCCGCGCCAGCAATTGCCGCGCGGAGTGCCCTCACGGTGAGCGGAAGCGCCGGATCGTTGAATTCGCGATCGAGATCCGGATTGAAGTACGGCAGCGTATCAAGCCCTTCGTACACTTCGATGGTGAGTGGAGGCGGCACAACGCGAGCCGCCGCACGGAGGATCGCGCTATTCGAAGACGCCGCCCTGAGGCTGCCGGAAATCGCGAGAATCTTCAGGGGGCAACGGGCTCCGCCACGAACGCCAACCACTTTCCGTCGGGACTCACCGCAAGGCGGCTTACGTTTTTCACGCCGGACTTTGAAAGATCCGCCACAGGCACCCACGCGCGCGTCGCGTCGAGTGCGCGATTCCATCGGACGAGAACCCCGCCTGTCACGCTCAAGAGAATTGCATCGGGCGTCCACGCGTGGTACTCGTTGTCCACAACCGCGCGCACCAGCATCGTCTCAGACTCGCCCGTCACCGTCTGGGTCATGATCCAAAGCGCTTTCGCGCTGTCGCGCTGCGTGTAGCTGAAGCCATCCCTCCCGGGAATGCGCAACAGCGCCCGCCCGACGTCGCGTGCCCGGATCTCGTCGTGCGCACCGTCGCTGTCGATGACGTGCAGCGTGGACGGCGTGCCGAGCACGTAGGCAGCGATCCGCGCCGGTCCCAGCCACGCGTGGTAGCCCACGGGCTTGAGCGCAGAGAGCAGCACCTGCGGATCCGACCCGTCCATCGCAAAGCTCCAGAGCCGTTGCGTGGAGTCCGCCTCGACACGGATGACGCTGAAGCGAAGACTCCCCGGCATCACGGTGGCCGAGTACTCGCTCTCGGGGGTGGAAGTCACGCGCGTGGAGCGGCGCGTGGCGATGTCGTAGCGCCAGATATCCGCCTGCCGGTCCGCCCCGACCACGGTATAGAGGAGCCCGCGGCTGTTCGGCAGGAAGCCCGGCTGGTTGTCGTAGCCAGGCCGATGCGTGATGTTGGTGGCCGGCCCGACGACGATGGAATCACGAATGCGCTTGATTGGCGCAAGGAAGATGTCAGTGCTCGGCGTTTGCGCGGCAGCGCTGCCGGCGAACGCGCACAGGAGCCCCGCGGTGCGCACGAAGCCGCGCATCACTCGAGCTCCAACAACAGTGCACCCTTGTCAACAGCCGTTCCCGGTTTCGCGTGCACCGCCTTGACGGTGCCGGCGCTCGCGGCACGCAATTCGTTTTCCATTTTCATCGCCTCCATGACGATCAATCCCTGACCGGGCAGCACACTGTCACCGACTTGTACGGCGACGCGAACGATCATTCCGGGCATCGGTGCAACGAGCGGCGCAGGTCCCGACGCTTCCTTCCCCGCGCCACTCAATTCGCGAATCGCACGAGTACGTTCATCGAGCGCTTCGACCTCATAGCGGTAACCATCCAGCCAAAGCGTGTACCGTCCACGGGTTGGTCCCTTGCGTGCCACAACGCGATGCACCGCGTCGCCAATCGTCACCATGCGGACGGGCGTGCCCTCGACGTCAGTCACGTGCGCAACGTTCGCGACACCATCGACCGTCACGATGTCTCCGGCGAGATCGACATCCACGTCGACATGCCCAACGTGCACGACATACTTCATGCAGCCTCCGGAACGAGCTCGCAGACGGTCTCGACATGCGCCGTCTGCGGGAACATGTCGTACGCGCGCACGGCGGTCAGGCGGTAGCGCGGCATGCGTGCGAGATCGCGGGCAAGTGTCGCTGGATCACAGCTGACGTAAATCACCGCACTGGGAGCCGTGGCGACGTTCTGCAACGCGGCGGTGACGCGCGCGTCGACACCTCCGCGCGGCGGATTGAGGAGTACGAGATCAGCAGGCAGCGCGGTGGCGAGATGATCCTCAACTCGTCCGATCACCGCACGAGATGGCGCGCGCATCCGATCGGCAAATCGCGCCACTGCTTCGGCATCGAGTTCGATCGCGATGACCGTCGCGCCGGCAGATGCGAGTGGCACAGCCGTGCCTCCCGCTCCCGCATACGCGTCCACGATCCGTCGCGGTGAATGCGCGCGCGCGCGTTCCAAGACGTGCGCCTGCAGTCGCGCAGCAACCAGCGCGTTCACCTGTACGAACGACGC
>JBDTMO010000537.1:0-4290 GCA_039934235.1 bacterium
TGCGGTGATCGTTCCGCGATTGGTCTCGAAAGTGGCTGTCTTCAACGGCGTCTCCGTACTGGGTTAATTTGCGAAAGATAGTCTTGCTTCCGCGTCGTGCCATGGCCAGCCGAGTAACGGCGCGTTTGGCGTGCCGGCCAAACTTCTGCCCAGGAACGGTGCTCCCTCCCTCAATGATCCGTCGGGCGGTGGCGTGCGGCGTTGCGGCGATGATTCTGGTGGCCTGCGGTGGCGATGGACCGTCCGGACCGCCGGGCCAGGGCGCTATCTCCGCACTGCAAATCTCCGCGAGCGCCAACACGGTCACGGTGGGCTCCACGGTGTCGCTGGCGGCAACGGCGCGAGACGCGGGCGGAGCCACCGTGAGCGGTGCGCAAATCGCCTGGACAAGTTCGGCGACGAGTATCGCGGCCGTATCGCAGGCAGGGGTGGTTTCCGGTGTTGCCCCCGGTACCGCGACGATCACGGCGTCGGCAAGCGGTGTGAGCTCGACGGTCCAGATCACCGTGACGCCCGACGAGACGCCAGCGAGCGTCACGCTGTCAGCACCGGGCGCACTCGCTCTCGCCTCTGGCTCCGTTGCCACGCTGACGGCCACCGTGCGCGCCGCCGATGGCCACACGGTCACAGCGGCTGTGGTCAACTGGACCTCGAGCAATTCCGCCGTTGCGAGCGTCAGTGCAGGGGTCGTTACGCCATTGAAAGTGGGGACGGCCACCATTACGGCCACGAGCGGACCGGCCTCCTCGTCCGTCATCGTCACGGTGACTCCCGGGCCAGCCACCGAGTTGGGGATTCAAACGCAACCGGTGGGTGCTGTGACGGCAACTCCACTTTCGACGCAGCCGGTGATCGAGGTCCGCGACAAGGCTGGCAATGTCGTGCCGACTGCGACGAGCGCGGTCACGGCATCCATAGCGACTGGTGGCGGCACCCTTGCCGGAACTACCACCGTGAACGCGGTGGCCGGTGTGGCGACGTTCACCAATCTCATCGTATCGGGTACGCCGGGCACGTATACACTCCGTTTCGCGACGAGCGGGCTTACGCCGGTGACGAGCGCGGACGTCGTCACCACACCGTCGCCGACTGCCTTGCTGGTGCTGGATTCCACCACCGTCACGATCACCGCGCCCGCGGGGACCGTCTCGCCGGCGATTACGCTGAGTGTAAAGAATGGCGGCATCACTGCGTTAACAGGTGTGACTCTTTCACCCGCGTCGTACGATGCTGGCCAACCCACGGGCTGGCTCATCGCCTCGGCAACCGGAACCGCCGCACCCTTCGTTCTTGTCCTTCAGGCCAACGCGACGACGCTCGCTGCGGGAACCTATCGCGCCGCATTCGCGATCAACGCAGCGACGGCATCGAACAGCCCCGTGGTCATCCTGGTGAACCTCATCGTATCGCCCGTCAATCCGATTACGTTTGGCAGCGCGACGGAAAAACTCCGCATCCTGGATATCGGCTCCGCATACACGCCCGCAATTTCGGCGCGCGACGCCGCGGGACAGCCCGTGCCCGTGGGCACCGTGACCTACGTAAGCCGGGCGACGAGTGTGGCGACCGTGAATACGCAGGGAAAAATCACGGCGGTTGGCGAGGGCACCACATGGGTGGCCGTGCAGGGGCTGAACGCGGCCGATTCCGTGTTCGTCATCGTGCCGCACGGGACGGTGGGTCCCGTATTCCGCTCTGGCCTTGCGACATATCTCGTGAAGGCCGGTGACGTCACCTTCGTGGACGTATACATCGACACTCGGCTCACGCCGATTGGAGCCGCAACGGTCGCGGTGGGGTATACGACGGCGACGTCGGTGTTCAACAACAACGTGACCTATACCGTGGCCGCAGGACCACCAGTGCCCGTGGCCACGAGCACCACGGGCGGAGTCATCCGCGTGTCCGTTGCGTCCGCCACGTTGCTTACAGGGCAGGTGGCGCTGTTACGACTGCGTGTGTCGACGCCAATTGCTGGACTGTCGGGCGTGATCACGTTGACGGTGACCGACCTCGTGGCGCCGGATGGAACTGATCTCATGTCGCTTGCCACATCCACTCGAATTCCGATCATCGTCCAATGACGACTGCACGCAGTTCGCAATTCGCCCGCGTGGGTGTCCTGGGCGTCACGGTCGTCGCGATGCTTGTCGTGAATGGTTGCGCGGAGCAGGCGTCCACGAAGGCACCCGGCACTCCCGAGCCGACGATGGATGCCAGTCTCGTGCTTTCCAACTCCTCGCCGGCAGTGGGCAGCAGTGTGGATGTCTACGCGCAAATCGGAACGGCCACCGCGGGGATCGTCGGGAGCTTCACCGCACGCATTCGCTATGACTCGACGTCGCTGCGTTACGAGGCAGAAATTCCAATTGCCGACCAGACGATGCGAGCGACGAATGCCACGGGCGGACTTGTGCGCTTTGCGGGCGCGGCGACCGCTGGCGTTCCGAGCGGCCGGCTTGCCGGCTATCGCTTCGTCGTGCTTCGCGCGGATGCCGTTCGAACGCTGCAACTCACCGTCGACGAACTGCATACCGTCGCGCGCACCGACGCGGCGTCCATGGTGCGCGTCGCTCCGAATCGCGTGGAGGTCGCGCCATGATCGAGCGGCGTATCATCCGTGCGGCGGTCCTCGTTCCGTTGCTTGCGGGGTGCGCGTTGTCACGAGCGCACGGTGATCGGCCGCCCGTGCTCGACGCCATGCGCCCCGACTCAGTGCTGGTTGCGCCGGGCCGGGTGGTCGAGGTGACGCTGGTGGGCTCTGGATTTCTTCGCGGGATGCCGGGAGAGAACACGGTGTTGTTCGGCTCGTCGGTGTTGCGTGGGGTTGCGTCGAGCGATGACGGCCGACGCATCACGTTTGTCGTTCCTGACGTAATGGATTCCGGTGGTGAAGCCCCACCGGCGCGGCTGATCACGGGGCTGTATCCGGTTCAGGTGGAAACGGTGTTGGGCAAGAGCAATGTGCTGATGCTCAAGGTGTTTCGATGAGTTGGTCTGTCGTACATTCGCGGCGCTCATGCGGGATGACAGTGGGCTCGCTGCGTTCGTACGCGATGGCCGTTGTCGCGCTACTTGCAATGGCCTCACCAACAGTTGCGCAGCAGCGCGGAGAGCCCGACGAAGATGTCGATGCGCGCGAAGCGTACTTCTGGATGCAGCGGAGTTATCCGTCCGCCGTGCGGCCATACGACGCCATGCTGCGCGCCCGGCTCGCCGCGTCGAGCGGATCGTCTGCGCTACGAAGCTTGTCCGGGAGTGCGGGCGCGCTGGCCGGTGGATGGCGACCACTGGGCCCCTCCGGCATTTTCGGCGCCGACAACGGCTATTTCAATTCCGGTCCGCAGCTCGATGCAGGCCGCGTCACGGCTGTTGCGCCGAGTGCTACGGGGGGACCGCTCTTCATCGGGACGGCGTCGGGCGGAGTGTGGAGGTCGACATTCGGTGTCTGGTCGCCACTCACCGACAACGAGTGCGCGCTGACGATCGGCGCTGTCACCGTGGATGCCGCGGACCCGAACGTCATCTTTGCCGGCACTGGCGAGTTCAACGCGGGCAGCAACGGCTGCGGCCTGCTGCGGTCCATCAACGGTGGCTCGAGCTGGACACCACTCGGTGCAAGCACGTTCCGCTTCGTGAGCGGTGGCTCCGTTGCCTTCTCGCGCATTCTGGTCAGCCGTCCAAACGGTGGGAGCGAGAATTCCGCCGTCGTCGTCGCGAGCACGAACACCGCCGTGTATCGCTCGGCAGACGGCGGTGCGACGTGGAGCAACGTGCTGGTCGGCGCCACCGCGGGCCTCGTCGCGCTGCCGGCGCACGCTGGTGTCCTCTTCGCCGGCAACAGTGACAACAGCAACCCCGCGCGACGCGGCCTGTATCGGTCTGCCAACGGTGGGGTCACGTGGAGCCTGCTTGCGCTCCCTCCCAACGTCGGTGGGGCGAACGTCGGTCGCATCGAGTTGGCGACGAGTGCTATCTCGCCTGACAACGTGTACGCCCTCATCGCAGACCGCAGCACTGGCAAGCTGCTGGGGCTGTACGTCTGGAGCGACGCGGCGAACGCCTGGGTGCAGCGGTCAGCGTTCGGTGTCTATACCGGCGACGGACGTGGTGACTTTGGAGGGCAGGGGTCGTACGACCTGGCAATCGCCGTCGATCCACGCGACGACAAGCGCGTGTACGTCGCGGGCATTCGCGGCTTTCGTTCGACTGATGGTGGCGACACGTTCAAGCCGATGGGCATGGAGATCCATTGCGATTGGCATACGATCGTCGTGGATCCGCTCAACC
>JBDTMO010000538.1:0-4282 GCA_039934235.1 bacterium
CCGTGCGGTGGCGAAGACGAAATCGCTCATGGCGTACCGAGCCACGTCGTAACGCCTGCACGTTGTTCCGGCGCGCCACCGAGTGCCCTGCGCACGCGCGCCCAAGCCAGCGGAATCACGGTGTTGTCGCGCTTCCGTAACGCGCGAGCAGCATCGTCGAGCGCGACCGCGAGTTGCGGTGCGTCACCGAGTGCATCGACTCGCATCATGAGCAGCGAATCCGCTGCTGCATCGGGGTCACGGGGAATGAGCGCGGTAACGCGTTCGAAGGTCGCGCTCCGGCGCCGCACGATGGGATCGATCACCATCCTCGGCTCGCGGATGGACGTGACGCCCTTGTCCTTGCCAGCAAGCCGCGCCTTGGCGATGTCCACGATCACCGTACTCGGCTTACCGCGCAGGTAGATGCGCTCCGCCTGTCGTGCGCGCTGAATGGCGGCAAGCGCGATGCGCATAGGCGGTAGCGCCTTCGCGGGCTCGCCCACTTCGAGCGCTCGCCCCGCATCCCACATTGCGTTGAACGCTTCGAGCAGCGGCTTGTTGATGGCGAGAATCGGCGTTTCGTCGCCTTCGACATCCATCACACTCGCGCCCGCAGTTCCCGTCGCGGCGTCGGCGCGCTTGAGCACTTCTTCAGGCGTGAGTTTGCCAGGCTCTGGCGCGTCCGAGCCTTCTTCCGCGAGCGGATCCGCGCCCAGACGCTGGAAGACGACATCGCCAACGCGCTTGCGCAACTTGCGCTGATCGTCCGCAATGCGCTGTGACTCCCGCACGAGCATCGGACGCGCAAGGGAGGCCTGTCGCTTTACGAGTGCGGTCGTAAGGTCGATGAGCATCCGCTGGCTCAGGATCTGCCCTTCCGCTTCCGGCGGTGGCGCCGCGTCAACTGAAACGGAGTCATACTCGTCAGCGCGCGCGACGCGCAGCGCACGTGTTTCCGAACTGCCGACGCCTGGCCCCGTGACGTTGTTCAAATCACGCGCGACAGCGCGCAGTTGGAGGATGTCGCCCGGCTTGAGCGCCAGCGAATCGAGCGACACGCGCGCGTCGAGCGTGCCATCCGAACGTCCGCCTAATGCGGCGTGTCCAATTGTCGTCGTGCGAAAGGTAAAGTTCTCTCCCGCACCCGAGCTCACCACGAGCTCGAACGAGGCGTCGCGCAGGCCAATGTCATCGCGCAGTTGCGCATGCAAGGCGAGCGAACCAACAGCGCGGCGAACGATGGTGTCATGTGCAGGAATGACGAGCGTCACCGCCGGCGCGGCATCCGCAATCGGGGCGAGCACGATGAGGCGGTCGCGCCCTGCCGCTGAGTGCAATCGTACGAGCGCAGGGCGAGCGGGCATGGTGAGCGCGAGACTCCATCCACTGCCACGTTGCGCCACGCTCCGTGGTGCGGAGTCCGCCGATGCGGTGAGGCGCGACGCTTCGCCCTTACCGCTCACGGTAATCGCGCTTCCGACGAGCGCTTCGACGTTGGTCGGATCGTCAACGTTGATGGTGGGGCGCCCCGCATAACTCGGCGGAGCGACGGCCACGTGCACCACCGCCAGAACGTCGGCAACCTTCGCCGCTTCCGCCGCTGCATTCGATGCCGCTGCAATTCGCTGATCGGCGGCCGACGGCCGAGCGATTGGAACAGCGAGAGTGAGAGCGACGACGAACGTTGTCACGAGCAGCGGCAACGCGAGAGACCGCAGCATTGCGCGCTGCGATTCATCCCACCACGGTGTGCCCAGTGCCTGCGCCTCCAGCGATGGTGATTCGACGCCGTCTGCGATGGTGACCAGGGCGTAGCGCAGCGTGGGCGTGCGTTCCTCGACCCACAAAGCAACACGCGACAGGGAGCGCAGTGGGCGCAGCTTCGCTGCGATCAACGCGGCGCCGCCCACGCTTGCCAGCACGACGAATATGAAGCTCAACGACGGCAATCCAAACACGCGAATGACGTCGAATAGTCCCGTCCCGATTGCAATTCCTGCGAGCAACGCGCGCAGCGAGATCACGATCGCGAGCGAACGTTGAAGTCGAACGAGTCGAGCATGCGCGGTCATGCGACCTCCGTCGTCGAACGCGCGCGCACGATCAATTCGCCGATGCCGAGTACGAGCGCCAACGCAAGCAGCCACCGCGCAAGCGGAGACGGACGATCCCCGCCGCTACGCAACACCTCGGCGCGCGCAGCGTTTCGCGTTGTACCGACGAGCCGCACGACGGTGGCAGAATCCGCGGCCGCCTCGGCAACGACGAGTCCACACGGCGCGAGCAGGCCACGTGCAATCCGCTGAAACGGTGGGTGCAGCGCGATGTCTCCTGCGGCGGGAAGCACGACGCCCACTTCACGAAGGCATCCAGAACCCAGCTGAACCTCGGCGGCTGCGCGCTGACCGTCGGCCCAACGCGCCGCGACGCGTCCCGTTTGCGAAACCGCCACTCGGCCCAGCGCGGCCACGATCACGTCGTCACCAACGGCGAGTCCCTCAGGTGCAACGCGCGGCGCTGCCGACGTATCCCACCGCACCACAGTGCCGCCGCCTCGCGCAAATGCGCTGTCGCCCGAGCTCAGCGCACCGCGAACCAATCGAGTCGTCATTCCGCAGTCGCGATATCCGCTGGTCACACACTCAGCTGTCATCCCGCAGTCGCGAAGCGACTGTCGGGATCTGCTCTGGTCGCACGGTGGCGTGCTATTGGCACCACGCGTAGGAGATCCCGACACGCTGCGCGTGCGGGATGACAGCCGCATTGACTCGCTTCCGCGGGATGACAGGAGCGCGGGGCCAAGCGGATCCGCAGCAGAGAGCGTTCGCTCGAGCCGCCACGGTGTCGACGAATCTGGCCGCGTTGCTACACGCTCGACTCGAATGGCACCTGGCCACATCGCGCGAACGCGAGCCGTCGCCGAATCGATCTCGCTCTGCGCAATCGGCGACACGATATGCAGCAGCACCGAATCGACATCTGTCGCAACGGTCGCACTCGCGCGCCGCGCGGCAACCAGC
Source organism: bacterium (assembly GCA_039934235.1). Lineage (GTDB taxonomy): Bacteria > Gemmatimonadota > Gemmatimonadetes > Gemmatimonadales > Gemmatimonadaceae > AG11. Next base: position 3,003 of record JBDTMO010000538.1, read on the forward strand.
GCAGCGCTCAAGGAACCCGCACTCTCCGTACGCGGCGCGCCGGCAAGCGAATCCCATGCGGCGCTCGCGAGCACCGTCGGCACGCTGTCAAATGCAACGACGGTGACTGGCGCTCCATCACTCACGAGTTTGCGCGCGAGCGTCACCGCATCCTTCACGTTCGCGACCGCACGCGAGCGATCCAGCAGGATCACATGCGCCGTGGTGCCACGCGTCGGCGTAAGCACCGGCCGAGCGAACGCCGCTCCAGCGCACAGCAGCAACAGTGCACGAAGCACCAGGAGCAACAGGTCGCGCGGACGCGTGGCAACGCGACTCACCAGCGTGCGTTGATCAGGAATGAATCGCGTCGTCGGCAGCACGTATGCGGCCGGTCGCTGCCGAGCAACCAGATGTAAGACGACAATCGCCGCCGCGGCGAGGCCGCCAATTGCAAATGCCCAGGGCGCGAGGAATGTCATGCGCCCCGCCGTGCCGTTTCGCCGGCAATGCGACGCACGAGATGCGGTGCGGCTTCCGTCGTTGGAGCGCGCACGTACCGAATCCCGGCCGCGCGCGCCGCCGTCGCCATCTCATCGATCCAGCGCGAGAACGCGTCACGATATTGGGCGCGCATTTCACCGTCGAGCAGGCGGCGCATCGCAGGTTGCTCCGGATCCACCGCGAGCAGTGCCTCGTCAGGCGGATCGAGCTCCTCAGTCGCCACGATGTGCACGAGGATGACTTCGCCTTTCGACGCAACGCGTAACGCCGCCGCTGCGAGCATTTCGTCCGCGTCGCCGAGCAGGTCGGTGATGACGACAATGCGTGAGGCGCGCGCGCTGGCGACGAACGGGGCAATCGCTGTCGATCCAGCTGGCGACGTCGCATCGAGCGCCCGCATCATTTCCAGCAGCACACTCCGCCGCGCACGCGGCGCGAACACCGTCTGGTCGCTTCCTGCGATCGCGAGCCCAACCGGATCGGCTTCTGCGTGCGCGACCGCGGCCAGTCCCACCGCGAGTTCACGCGCAAGCCGCCATTTGTCCAAACCCGGCAGTGGAAAGGCCATCGACGCCGATGCATCGACGATCATGCTCGTGCGGAACGTCGCGCGATCAGTCGTGAGTCGCACATATGCGCGATCGCTGCGCGCCAGGAGCCGCCAGTCGACGCGGCGTGGGTCGTCACCCTGGCGATACGGCCGAAACTCACTGAACTCCGATGAGTTGCCGCGCAGCTGCGATGGATGCGCGCCGAGCGTCGCGCCCATCACGCGACGCGCCGCGGGCCAGCGGACG
>JBDTMO010000539.1:0-4273 GCA_039934235.1 bacterium
CGCTCGCCATCGTGGCGCTCATCATGGCCATCGTCGGGATCGGCGCGTGCTGGATACCGGCATTCCGAGCGGCGCGTATTGATCCGGCAGTCGCGTTGCGCGCGGACTGAACGTCGAAGGTTGTCCTGCTGACGTATTGCTCACCGCCCCAACCTTGGGGCGAATCAAAAACGGTGCGAGCAACGCGTTCGCGCCGACGAGGCTCGAACCGTCATGCCTGACGTCGCCGGACCCGCTTGAGCTCGAGGCCGACTTGGGCAATCGCTTCGACAGCGGGCACGAGTCGGCGGCCAAGCGTTGAGAGGCCGTACTCGACGGTGGGTGGTGAGCTCGGGATGACCTGTCGATAGACGACGCCATCGCGCTCGAGCTTCCGCAGCTTCGCCGTGAGCGTCTTGGCCGACACGCCAGCGAGATCGGCCTTGAGCTCGGTGAAGCGTCGCGGCTGTTCCTTGAGATACCAGACAACGTTCGGCGTCCAGGCGCCACCGATGATCTTGAGGCACGAAGTGAGCGGACACTCCGGCGGCGCGACGCGGCTTTTTCGACGAGGAACCATAGTAACCCAAGGTTACCACGTGGATACCACATTCTGCAAATCCGGCGGGTTGGCTGGTTGCATTTGGTTACTTGGTATATCTAGGTTAGCGGCGTACGGAGAAGCACACACACAGACACTACAACCCGAGCTGGACCATGAACGACACACGCACCGCCATCGTGACCGGCGCCTCGAGCGGCATCGGACTCGGCATCACCAAAGGCCTACTCGCGAGTGGGTATCGAGTGGTCGCCAACGCGCGACACGCCACCACCGCAGGCACGCTCCAGCCAGCAAGCAACCTCGTTCTCGTCGACGGCGACGTCGCCCACGCAGACCTCGCGGCGTCGCTGACTCGCACCGCCGTCGACCGCTTCGGCTCAGTCGACCTCGTGGTGAACAACGCCGGCGTCTACATCGCCAAGCCGTTCACCGAGACCACTGTCGACGAGTATCAGCGACTCGTTACCACCAACCTGACCGGCTTTTTTCACGTGACACAACCCGCCCTGCGCCAGATGCAAACGCAGGGCTCAGGGCACATCGTCAACATCACGACCTCGCAAGCCAGCCAGCCCCTTCAAGGTGTGCCGGCCGCAGTGGCGATCCTCACAAAGGGTGGCCTCAACGCGGTGACTCGTGCGCTTGCGATCGAGTACGCGAAGGACGGCATCCGAGTGAACGCCGTCGCACCAGGAATCGTCGACACGCCGATGCATCCGTCGAGCAACCACGGATTCCTGAAGACGCTTCATCCGATCCAGCGACTCGCATCGGTGGAAGAAATCGTCGATGCAGTGCTCTACCTCGCGGGCGCCCCCTTTGTCACGGGCGAGGTGCTCCACGTCGACGGCGGTGCACACGCCGGTCGTTGGTAGCCCGAGGACGAAAGCAATGCCTTATGAGAGAATTTTCGGACTCGAAGTCGTGGACCAAGTTGTGTACACGCAGTACCGGCGCGAAATGATTCCACTCCTCGAGGCGGCCGGCGGGACATTCCGCTACGACTTCGACGTTGCGCGCGTGCTTCGCGGCGAGACGGATGCGCCGATCAATCGCTTATTCGTGATGCGGTTTCCGAGTCTCGGCGACAGCGAGAAGTTCTTCGCTGATCCGCAATACCTCGAGGTCCGACGTCGGCTCTTCGAGCCGTCGGTGGGAGGCATCGTGCTCATCGCCGAGTACGAGACGAAGGCCGCATGACCTGATGCCGCTGAGTCGCCCTGACTCAGCGGCCAATCATGCGCAGTTCGATGCTTGGTTAGCATGCGGGTGAACTGAGGCTGCGCTCGTAGAACCACGTCTCGCCGAACTCCACGGAGCGATACGGCGCGATCGGCTGGAAACCCAAGCTGGTGTACAGACGCTGCGCGGCGTGCATGTGCGGCAGCGTTCCGAGCCGCAGCCGGGCGTACCCCTTTGCGGCGGCGACCGCGATGGCGTGCTCGGTGAGCCGACGCGCAATTCCGCGCCCGCGTGACTCGGGTCGCACGTACATGCGCTTGAGCTCCGCCGTATCCGGCGCCAACGCCTGCAGCGCGACACAGCCAAGCGCCTCGGCTCCTTCCCAGGCGATCCAGAGCACGCCTTCAGGCGCGACGTACGGTTCGGGAAGGATCGCGACGACGCGCTCGGCGCCCTCCGCGTCGTGGTTCGCCGAGTGGGCCAGGAGGTGGGCCCGCACCAGCAACCGCGCGGCGGCGACCGAGGCGGGATCTCCAACGCTGCGAATTTCGATCATCATCCGGCTACTCGGTTCTATTACGCGCCACCGCCGTCACGCTGGCCGCTGCCAAATCGAACGTAACTGACGCCATCGCCGTGTGCGGCCCCAATGCGACCAAGTCGACGGCGTCCGTTGGTATGTACTGTCCGTACGCGTTCACTAGCTCGAGTTCGCCGGCTTCCAGTGGGGCTCCGCTGATCGGAAGCGCCGAGAGGGCGTGACACCAGCACAGTGTGACGTATGTCCTTGGACACTTGTGTTACCTATGTCCCCGGCTGTTCAAGGTCGTGATCGTCGCTCCACGCGCTTTAGCTTGATGGAGGAACCAACGGACGCAAGCGTGGAGAAGCCCGATGATTATCCCTGCCTCGCTCGCTGCCGCCGCCAATGGAACCCAAGCGTGCGGTCCTTCGTGATACGTCACCGCAATTGTCAGTGACGCGCACGCAAGGAACCAAGCGCCAGTCGTTAGAAGGACATCGCGAGCAGCTGAGTCGGGATGCATCCGAATGACTAAGTGGGCCAAACCCGCGAGGAAGCCGAGCGGAGCACCGTCCTCCCAATAGTGTCCGGGAAAGCGCGGCGCGAACAAAAAGCCGTACGTCGCGGCAAGCACGGCGCTGCCCGCAGTCCAGCCCCGAGAATAAGCACCCCAAATGCCCAGGCGGTAAAGGTATTTACGGCCCACTCTGAGTGTCCTCGTCTAGCGCGCGGTGGCGCGGTGGCACGTCATCGCGCGGGTCTGGGCTCAGGACGGTAGAGTCCTATCACTTCGCGCCGCTCTTCAAGCGCCCCCCTGCCCAGCAGTGGCCCCTTGGTGGGGTGCAGCGGCCCCTTCTTGTCCCAGAGACCGCGACGCCGCTGGTCCGACGCAAACCGGCGCGCCGCGCGGTCGACCGCTACAAACATACCGACGAGCGCTACGCCAACCCCGATCAGTTGTACAGTGCCGCCGTCCATGGGCACATCTCCCTAAAGCGCATCGAGCGTTGAAAATACGTTGAAAATACATGGATCCGCGAACTGTGTGCTGGTCGGCAAACGCCCACAAACTGCCGGCGAATCAAACACAATGCGGGCGCAGCGTGCGTCCAAAGATCGCCCGACTGGTTCAGCGTATGGTTAGGCCGCCGGCGCATCGGGACCACCCGTCCGATCCCAGTGACCGGCACGCTCGAGAAAGTCCTGCCCGTTCGCCGTAGCGATGGCGAACTCTTCGTCCAGTGGTAGCACGCCTACTCGCAACCGCTCGGCCACTTCCCAGAAGTAGCGCTCCAAGTCGGGCGGCGATATCACGAGAGCGCGTCCGCCGGCTGGGCCCGACCGATAGCGGTGCGCAACACCAGCCGGGATGACCACGCTCTTCCCAGGGCCAGCGTGGATGACCTCGGAGTCTCGGTAGAAAGTGTATGCTCCTTCGACGATGTAAAACGCTTCGGGTCCCCGAGGATGCACGTGGAGCGCCGGGCCTACGTCGGGTGGATGATGCATTTCGATGAGCGCGTACAATCCCGAGTCTTCGGTGGTCACGCGGATAGTCATGGCAGTGCCATGGAAGTCGAACGGCCGATCTCGCATATGAATGAACCGATGAAGGGGAGCGGTCTAACGTCAATTCTCTTGCGAGACGCGCCAAACGTGGCGATGACCCGCAACACGTCACGCCAGTGCGCAATCGCCCAAATTGCGAGAGCGCCTTCACGGTGTCACCGGCGCGTAAAACGAAAGCCCGCGAACATTCTCGTTGATGCGCAACGTCCCGCCAATGGACGGAAATGCGCGCGCCGTGCAATCCGCGCGATCGCAAAGGCGACACGTCGTCCCGATCGGCACCCACGTCGCCAGGTTATCCAGGTCCAGTCCGTCCGCGTAAACAACGCGACGCGCGTGCGCACTGTCGCACCCAATGCCAACAGCATACGGTGCATCAGGCGCCGAGTATCCGTTGCTATGCCGAGAAACCGTGCGCGCGATGGCAAGCACGCGATGCCCGTCCGGAAACTGCG